>NZ_JBVHHW010000005.1:0-58136 GCF_055560875.1 Kitasatospora sp. NPDC023118 | reverse complement strand
GGAAACGTCGGAATCTGGCGCCCCTCCACCGGCCAGTTCCACCTCCGCAACGACGACGGCACCCTCACCATCCTCGACTGGGGACAGCCCAGGTAACCGGGCCGTACGGTCAACCGACGCGGTCCTCGCCCGACGCCTCCGCCGCATGAGCGCCGGGCGAGGACTTCAGATGCTCGGCTGCGGCATCCACCTCCGGGGTGCCGACCTTCGCAGCGACTTCGGCGAACCACGCGATTTCCGCATCCAGATCCACGCCATCCGCCCCCAGTCGACACGACTCGCTGAACTCAGCTTCGCTTCCCGAGAGTTCGGCCTCGACGGCGTACGTCAGCAGCGCCGCCTCCACGGCCACGGCCAGCCGCTCGCCGGACAGCCCCACGACGCGCAGCTGCTCCTCGGCGGCAGTTGCATGGGCAGGGCCGAGATGACGCTCCAGGGCGAGCATGCTGTCCCTGATCTCGATCACCTGTCGATAGAGTCGCAACCGGGGATTGTTCCGCCGCACTTCGTCGGGAAGCGGCAGCACCACCTCCGGTGTCGCCCTCTGGAGCAGCTGCCAGAGGGGCCCGAGCCGCCGGACCTGCCGCGCGGCAGCGGTCTTCTCCCGGCGCTCCGCCAGTGAGGGCCAGATCACCGCCACAGCGAACAGCAGCATGGTGAACGCCAGCAGGACCTGCGTCGTACCCGCCACGGCTGCCGGCTCGCCGACCTTCCAGCCTACCTGTCGCGTCGTCAGAAAATAGGCGCGGTGCGCCAAGTACACCACGCCGGTCACGGATGAGGCCCTCATGAGCCATAGCGAGGTGCGCACCGGTCCGGGTGCTGCGTGCCGACCGTGGACCCAGCACAGGACGGCCGAGGCGGTGAGACCGATCGCCGTGTCGGCGGTGAGCACCATCCAGTACAGATAGCCGGCCCATGATCGGTTGCTGTACGTCAGAAGGTCGACGTCGCCGTCCGGCCGCGGCATCGCGGCGAAGGCAATGGTGAGAGCGATTGCGGCGGTCACGAGCACCGCGAGATTGAGTCTCGAAGTCCGGTCCTGCGAACCCGTCATCGCTCTGACGAACTCCAGCATGAGCGCGATGGCGGCCAGCCCGGAAAGGTGCACCAACAGATTGGTGCCGCTGGCGACCCCGGTCACGGCATCGATCGCCCGGCGGACCCCCGGGACACCGACCGTCATCGACACCGTCCAGCTGGCCCACACACCCCACAGGAGCCGGGTGCGCCGTGGCGCATCCCGCAGCTTTCGCAGACTCCACAACGTGGGGATCCAGACCACCGGCAGGAGCGCCAGATCAATCGGCCGCATCGGTGTGCTCCCACTCATAGGCGTCTGAGAAAGTCGCCATCACCAGGCTGAGTGTGTCCGCGCTCTCGCGCGATGCCCGTGGCAGAGCGGCCGGCGTGGTCGCGAAGTACTGCCACATCAGCGAGGCGAGCAGCTCGGTCTCCTGCTCCTGACTGGTCGTCGCCCGAGTGCGCCCCCGTGTCAGCAGCCGGGCGGCCATCGCCGGGTCCAGGTCCGGGAAGAGCCGCCGCAGCCATTCGTCGTCGGGCTCGCCGTTCTGGTGATGGTCGAGCAGGATGTGCGCGAGCTCATGGAGGATGATGTGAGTCTGGTGCGCCGGGCTGGTCCCGCTCGCGTAGTAGACGTGGTCCACATCGGCGAGCGCGATCCACACCCCGCAGACCCCCGAACGGTCGATGTCCCGCCCTGACAGCGGAATCAGCCGCAGGGACCGCCCACGGTGCCGGGCCACTGCTTCGGCCAGGCTCTTGATCGTGAAAGGTCTCGGAACGTCCAACTGTCCGATCAGCTCGTGACAGCGCGCACTGAACCTCCGCCACTCCCTTTGCTCCACACACGCCCCCGTATTCGAACCCCCGCCGCGTGAACCGCCAGCCACGCGTGCCCCAGCGGAGTCTAGACGGACGGTAGTTCGTACGGGGAGTCCGGCGCTTCCGCCTGCGAAGCCGGCCTGGGTGGCTCCTTCTCGATCAGCCCGCTGCGCTCGATCAACGACCGAACGGTGTCCACACCGTGCGTCGACATGGTCGCCACGGCTGCTGCCCGCAGTGCCACCGACCGGACGTCATTGGCCCGCATCGCGGCGATCAGCGCGAGCTGCGCGGCCACCCGGTCGGCCACCTCGTCATCAATGAAGTACGCCTGTGGGACGCCGAAGAAGTCGCCCAGTGCTCGTAGTGTGCCGACCGTGGGGTTGCCCGCCCTGCCTTTGACCAGCGCCCACAGGCGCCCGGTCGAGAGCGTCGGGTCCCCTGGTTTGGCCGCCGCCCGAATGCCGTCCACCACCTCGTTCAGGGTGTAGCGTCGGCCGAACGGCTGCACGTACGTGAACAGATACTCGAGCCGCTGCCCGAGCCGCTCCGCTTCAGGGTCGTGCCTGTTCTCCTCTTCCGCCACTGCCACCTCCCGCTCGCTCATCCGTGCCTCGTCCCTTCGCGCGCCCGGCAATGACCACCGTATTGTCGACTGTCCCGAGCGCCCTACGCTACGGCCGCGCTCCCGGGTGGCGGATGCCGGCCGCCCTGGCGCTTGCCGGTGCCCGCCCGAACGCCGACGGCCGTGGGGTCGTGCGGCACCAGAGCAGGCCGAAGGCCGGCATCAGGTAGTAGAAGGCGAACACCGCCGCCACCGCGTACAGCGGGGCCGGCACGCCGCGGCCGCGGCCGGCGGCCACGCGCAGGATGCAGAAAGCCACCACCTTCTTGGGTAGTACCTAGGCATGGCCGCATTCTCACCGCGCCGCTTCGGGGGGCGCACAGAGCTGGACATCGATCCTGACCAAGCTGGTTTGGATCGTGTCCGCCCGCGAGTCGGAAGACTCCGAGGCGCCGGCGAACAGGTCGCCAACCAGATGGAGGACCTTCGTGCAGAGGTGGCCGGCATCGGCGGCCGGGTGAAGCGCGAGGAGTTGGAGAACGACACTTCGGCCTTCAAGGGGAAGCGCATCCGTCTGCCCGACGGCACCTTCGTCTACCGGGTCATCCGCCCCAAGTGGGACTCGATCATCGCCGAGCTTCGGCGGAGCGAGGCGAACGCGCTGGCCCTGTCCAACATCGACCGGGGCATGCGCGACCCCCGAGACCTCGAAGACTTGATCGACTTGGTCGAGCGCCACGGCGTCTTCGTCGTCTCGGTGACCGGCTTCCTCGACCTCACCACAGACGCGGGCATCGCCATGGCCCGCAACGAGGTGAACCAGCGCAACCTTGAGTCCCGGAACACCTCTCGCCGGATCTCCAACGGCGAGCGCAAAGCCGCCCTGAAGGGACGGCACTCCGGCGGCGCGAACCGCCCGTACGGCTGGGAAGAGGACAAGAAGACGCTCCGGCCGTCCGAGCACAAGAACAGCGTGACCTGGCGGCGGCTGACCACAGTGGCCCCGGTAGCAGTCGTCCCGCGCCGTCGAGGCGGTTCAGAACCTCCAGCGCCAGATGGTGCCGTTCGGCCGCCATGCCCTCGTGGCCGACTTCAACGACCGCGCCTGGGAACTGCTCTCAGCCTGAGCAAACCCAGAACCAACCGAGCCCTCTCCCGCCATGGGAGAGGGCTCGATTGTTGCGGCGGGAATCCCCGCCAACGACTGCGGCGCGGATCCGGTCAGAGCAGACCGAGCGCGGGCATCAGGTAGTAGAAGGTGAAGACACCAGCCACCGCGTACATCGCAACCGGCACTTCACGTCCCCGACCAGCGGCAACGCGGAGGACGCAGAAGGTGATGAACCCGATACCCAAGCCGTTGGTGATCGAGTAGGTGAACGGCATCATCACGATGGTCAGGAAGGCCGGGATCGCGATGGTGTAGTCGGCCCAGTCGATCTCCTTGACGGAGTTCGCCAGGATCAGGAAGCCGACCGTGACCAGCGCCGGGGTGGCGGCCTGGGCCGGGACCATGGTGGCCAGCGGGGTGAGGAAGAGCGCCACCATGAAGAGCAGGCCGGTGACGATCGAGGCGAAGCCGGTCCGGGCGCCCTCGCCGACGCCGGCGGTGGACTCGACGAAGCAGGTGTTGGCGGAGGCGGAGGTGGCGCCCCCGGCCGCGGTGGCGATGCCGTCGACCATCAGGACCTTGTTGATGCCCGGCAGGTCGCCGTTCCGGTCCAGCAGGTGGGCCTCGTCGGCGACGCCGAGGATGGTGCCCATCGCGTCGAAGAAGCAGGACATCAGCACGGTGAAGACGAACAGCACGCCGGTCAGCACGCCGACCTTGGAGAAGCCGCCGAACAGGCTGACCTTGCCGACCAGGCCGAAGTCCGGGGCGGCCACCGGGTTGCCCGGCCAGGTCGGGACGGTGAGGCCCCACTTGAGCGCCGGGACGTCGACCACCTTGTCGATCACCACGGCGAGCACGGTGGAGCTCGCGATGCTGATCAGGATCGCGCCGGGCACCTTGCGGATCACCAGGATCAGGGTGAGCACCAGGCCGAAGACGAAGACCAGCACCGGCCAGCCGAGCAGGTGGCCGTTGCCGCCGAGCTGCAGCGGGACGGTGGTGTGGGCGACGTCCGGGATGCGGGTGACGAAGCCGGAGTCGACCAGGCCGACCAGGCTGATGAACAGGCCGATGCCGATCGCGATGGCCTTGCGCAGGCCGAGCGGGACGGCGTTCATGACCCGCTCGCGCAGACCGGTGGCGACCAGCAGCATGATCGCGAAGCCGGCCAGCACCACCATGCCCATGGCGTCCGGCCAGGTCATCTTGGGCGCGAGCTGCAGCGCCACGATGGTGTTGACGCCGAGGCCGGCCGCCAGGCCGATCGGCACGTTGCCGATCACGCCCATCAGCAGGGTGGTGAGACCCGCGGTGAGGGCGGTGGCGGTGACCAGCTGGGCGCTGTCCAGGTGGGCCCCGGTCATGTCCGTGGCGCTGGCCAGGATGATCGGGTTCAGCACCAGGATGTACGCCATGGTGAAGAAGGTGGCGACACCGCCGCGGATCTCGCGCGGCAGGGTGGAGCCGCGCTCGCTGATCCGGAAGTAGCGGTCCAGTGCACCCGTGGGGGGCTGGGGTGCGACGTCGGCGGGCTCGGGCGACTCGGTGGTCGGCTGGACCACTGGCATGGCTGGGCGTCCTCTGTGGGGGAGCTGAGGAGGGGGGACCGCCCGTGGCGACGGTGGCCGGGCGTGGACCTTCAAGTATGGTTTCCGGATCGCACACGCGCTATCTTCGCGCGTAGAGCCCGCAGGGAGTCCCGGAGCGCCCCCAGGGGCCCCGCCGGGCCCGCACCGCACCGTACGCTAGGCCCCATGCCCAAGACGCCGCCGCACCCCTCACCCCCTCCGCTGGAGGCCAACGACGTCGCCATCGTCGGCGGCGGCACGGTGCTGTGGTTCGTCGCCTTCCTCGCCCTGCTCCCCTTCCAGGGCACCCTCTCCGACCACAAGCACGGCAGCTGGCCCTGGATCTGCCTCTCCGGCGGCCTGCTCGGCCTGATCGGCCTCTGGTACTGCCGCGCCCGGCGGGACGCGATCGCCCGCAGCCGCGCCGCCGAGGCCGCCCTGCGCGAGGCCGACGGCGACGGCACCGGCAGCGGCACCGGCGGCGGCACCGGCGACGACATGGGCCCGGCCGCCCAGACGGACTAATAGTCCCTTAGTAACACGCATCGGACATAAGGCGCCCGTAGAGTCGGTGCCATGACGCAGCCTGCCCAACCCCCGGAAGAGCAGCCGGCCGACGGAGACCGCCGCGACGGCGCGCACCCCCTCGGGCTGCTGCCCGGGCGGCGCGGCGGACTGACCACCGCCGAGGTGGCCGAACGCGTCGCGAACGGCCAGGTCAACGACGTCCCGGTGCGGTCCAGCCGGTCCGCCAAGGAGATCGTCCGGGCCAACGTCTTCACCCGGTTCAACGCGATCATCGGCATCATGTTCGGGATCATCCTGATCGTCGGACCGATCCAGGACGGCCTGTTCGGCCTGGTCATCGTGGCCAACACGGCGATCGGCATCCTCCAGGAACTGCGCGCCAAGAAGACCCTGGACAGCCTGGCGCTGATCGGCGAGGCCCGCCCCCAGGTCCGCCGGGACGGCACCGTCCAGCAGATCACCGTCTCCGAGATCGTCCTCGACGACACCGTGCTGCTCGGCATCGGCGACAAGGTGATCGTGGACGGCGACGTCACCGAGGCGGACGGCCTGGAGATCGACGAGTCGCTGCTCACCGGCGAACCCGACCCGGTCCTCAAGCAGCCCGGCGATCCCGTGATGTCCGGCAGCTTCGTGGTGGCCGGCGCGGGCGCCTTCACCGCCACCAAGGTCGGCCGCGAGGCCTACGCGGCCCAGCTGGCCGAGGAGGCCAGCAAGTTCACCCTGGTGAGGTCGGAGCTGCGCAGCGGCATCAACAGCATCCTGCGGTTCATCACCTACCTGCTGATCCCCACCGCGCTCGGCCTGATCATCAGCCAGCTGGCCGTCGAGGACCGGGACTGGCGCGAGGCCGTCCGGCGGATGGTGGCCGGCATCGTGCCGATGGTCCCCGAGGGCCTGGTGCTGCTGACCTCGGTGGCCTTCGCGATCGGCGTGATCCGGCTCGGCCGCAAGCAGTGCCTGGTCCAGGAGCTCCCGGCGATCGAGGGCCTGGCCCGGGTGGACACCGTCTGCCTGGACAAGACCGGCACCCTCACCGAGGGCGGCATGGACGTGATCGACCTGCGGGTAATCTCCGACGGCGACCCCGCCCCGGTCGAGCCGGACACCATCGAGCACGCGCTCGCCGTGATGGCCGGCGCCGACGCCCGCCCCAACCCGTCCATACAGGCCGTGATCGACGCGTACGGGCGCGGCGACGGCGCGGGCCCGGGTGGCAACGGCTGGCGGGTGATCGAGGCGATGCCGTTCTCCTCCGCCCGCAAGTGGAGCGGCGTCCAGCTGCTGGAGCCGCAGGGCGGCGAGGCCAGCTGGCTACTCGGCGCCCCCGACGTGCTGCTGCCCGCCGGGCACCCGGCGCTCGCCGAGGTGGACGAACTGGGCGCCCAGGGCCTGCGGGTGCTGCTGCTCGGCCGTACGCCCGTCCCGCTGGACTCCCCCGACCCGGCGGCCGGCCTCACCCCGCTCGCCCTGGTGGTGCTCCAGCAGCGGCTGCGCGCGGACGCCGCCGACACCCTGCGCTACTTCGAGAGCCAGAACGTCCGGGCCAAGGTGATCTCCGGGGACGCGGCGGTCTCGGTCGGCGCGGTGGCCGGCCACCTCGGCCTGCCCGGCGCGGACCGCCCAATGGACGCCCGCACCCTGCCGGACGACCCCGAGCAGCTCGCCGAGACGGCCGACCGGACCAGCGTCTTCGGCCGGGTCACCCCGCAGCAGAAGCGTCGGCTGGTCGGAGCGCTGCAGTCCCGCGGCCACACCGTGGCGATGACCGGCGACGGCGTCAACGACGTGCTCGCGCTCAAGGACGCCGACATCGGCGTGGCGATGGGCACCGGCTCGGACGCCACCAAGGCGGTCGCCCAGATCGTGCTGCTCAACGACTCCTTCGCGACCATGCCCTCGGTGGTCGCCGAGGGCCGCCGGGTGATCGGCAACATCGAGCGGGTGGCCGGGCTGTTCCTGGTGAAGACGGTCTACTCGGTGCTGCTGGCGCTGCTGGTGATCTTCGCCCACTCGCCGTACCCGTTCCTGCCCCGGCACTCCACCGTGCTGTCCACCCTCACCATCGGCGTGCCGGCGTTCTTCCTGGCCCTGGCCCCCAACAACGAGCGGGCCCGCACCGGCTTCGTGAAGCGCGTCCTGCGCCTGGCGATCCCCGGCGGCGTCATCGCCGGCACCGGCACCTTCGTCGCCTACGCGCTGGCCCGCGCCGACCACGCGACCGACCTCAAGGCCGACACCAGCGTGGCCACCCTGACGCTCTTCCTGATCGCCATCTGGGTGCTCGCCATCGTCGCCCGCCCGTACAACTGGTGGCGGCTGCTGCTGATCGCCACCATGGGCGGCGCGTTCGCCCTGGTCCTGCTGATCCCGACGCTGTCCGACTTCTTCCAGCTTTCCCTGGTCGGCGGGCGCGACCCGTGGACGGGCGTCGGCATCGCGCTGATCTGCGGCGTGGCGCTGGAGTCCGCCTGGCGCTGGATGAAGCGCCGCGGCATGGAATGACCGACCCCTCCGCTTAGCATCTCCCCGAGAGGGGGTGCCGAATGGCGCGCAGGGGTGGGGAGTTGGAGGCGTTCATCGCCTTCCTGGGCGGGCTGCTGGCCGCCGGGCTGACGGCGCTGGCGATGGCGGGCGTCGGCCTGGCGGTCAGGCCCACGCCCGCACTGAAGGCAGCGGCGATGGTGACGCTCGGCGCGGTCTGGCTGACCGCCACCACCACCGTCTACCTGCGGCTCAAGCCGCGCAACGGCTGAAACTCAGCCCTCGAAGTCGCGGGCCGCGGACAGCTCGTACGCCCGGTCCGGCTCGCTGAGCGCGGCCAGCACC
Source organism: Kitasatospora sp. NPDC023118 (assembly GCF_055560875.1). Lineage (NCBI taxonomy): Bacteria > Bacillati > Actinomycetota > Actinomycetes > Kitasatosporales > Streptomycetaceae > Kitasatospora > Kitasatospora sp. NPDC023118. Next base: position 49,687 of record NZ_JBVHHW010000005.1, on the reverse strand, counting down.
TCGAAGCGCCGGTGCCACTGCCCGACCGACCAGGCGAGCCCGGCCGCCAGACCCTCCGGGGTGGCCGCGTGCAGCAGTCCGGGCACCGGCGGGATCTCGAACTCGTCGTCCTCGTCGGCGGCTTCGGCCAGCTCCGGGTCGTACGGCGGCTCCGGCGCGTCCGCCTCCAGGTCCCAGCGCCAGTCCACCGCGGCCTCGTTGCCGTCCGGGCCGACCACCAGGAGCTCCTCGTGCTCCTCGTAGGCGACCGGGCAGCCGGGCAGCAGCTCCCGCACCACGGCCGGCACCCGGTGCAGCACACCCTCGGAGAGCACCCGGCCGCCGGCCACCTCGCTGGCCAGCGACACGTGCAGCCGCTCGGCGAGGTCCGCGGCGAGCGCCGGGGCGACCGGCAACAGCGGGTACGGGTGCAGGAGTTGGACCAGGTCGGGGGCGTCGGCGACGACCGCCTCGGTGGCGTCCACCACCACCGTGCGGGCCGGGCGGCGCCCGGTGTCCGGGTCCAGCGGCGGCAGCGCCCGCACCACGTCCAGCGGTTCGATCCGCTCACGCTCGACCCGGGCCAACGCGCTGTGGATGCCGTGCAGTTGGCGGTGCCCGACCTCGGCGTCCGGGTCGGTGAGCCGGTCCAGCACCTCGTCCGGGCCGTGGGTCTCGGCAAGCAGCGCGGCGAGCGTGGTGCGCACCCCGAGCGCGTGCAGGAACTGCTCGTCCAGAGTGGTGCGCGCCTCGTCGTACAGGCCGCGCAGCAGCGGGTCGGCCCCGGCGGCGCGCAGCCCGGCGGGCTCGCGGCCGGCCAGCACCGGGTGGTCGCGCAGCCACCAGGCGGTGTACGGCGGCAGGTCGGCGTAGGAGCCGTCCGGCAGCAGGGTGCGCACCGGGTTGACCACGGCGTCCCGGTACGGCGGGCGGGCCAGCGCGGCCAGCGCCTCGGGCCAGGCGTCGTCGTCCACCAGGTCGAGGTCGCGCACGGCCAGCAGCTCGGCGGCCACCGGCGGCACGCCGACCACCTCGTCCGCGTGCAGCGTCTCCAGGACGTCCTCGGCCCAGTCGGCGAGCCCGTCCGGCGCCTCGTCCAGCAGGCCGGTGGGGCGGCCGCCGGCCGCCCGGTCGGCCGGCGCGGTCGGGTCGAGGCGCTCCAGGTCGTCCGGGTCGAGCACCACGTCCTCGGCGCGCACCAGCACGAAGTCGGCCAGCACGCCGACGGCCGTGAGCACCTCGGGGCCCCAGCGCTCCAGCACCTCGTCGTCCACCCAGCCGGCGTCCTCCTCGCGCGCGAGGGCGGCGAACGGGCTGCCGGGCAGCACGAGTTCGCCCGCGCGGGCGGGCTCGCCCTCGTCGTCCAGCAGCGCCAGCCGGGCCAGCCACGGGTGCTCGTCGGGCGCCGGGGCGGCGGCCTTCACCAGGGCCAGGACGGCGTCGGCCAGTTCGAGCGCGGCGTCCAGGTCGTCCTCGGCCAGCTCGTACGAGCGGGCGACGGCGGCCCGCACCTCGGGGGTGTCCAGCACCCCGGCGGGCGTGGCGGTGCCGGCCCCGAGCTTGGCCAGCAGCGGGTGGGCGGCCTCCGGGTGGGCCAGCCGCAGGTCCAGCGCGGCGAGCGCGCCGGCCAGCGTCTCGGGGTAGCCGGGGAAGGCCGCCCAGTCGGCGTCCTCGGAGGGCAGCAGCACCCGCCGGGGCCCGGTGACGGTCCGCCCGTCCGCGAGCGGCACGGGCAGCGCGCCGAGCGCCTCCGGGTCGGCCGCGCCGAGCGCCGCGTACAGGTTGCGCCACCAGGCCGGGTCGCGGTCCAGGCCGCCGAGCTGGTCGACCACCTCGGCCAGCGGCACCCGGCGCACGTTCAGCACCCGCAGCTCGGTGCGGCGCTCCAGGCCGGCCGGCAGCAGCCCGGGGAAGATCGGCGCCAGCGCCTCGACCACTGAGCCGTCCGCGCCCTCCAGCAGCGTCGCGTCCCGGGGCCGCAGCGCGGGCGTGCCCTCCTCGACGACGCCGGGGTGCGGCAGGAACGGCGTGCCGGGCAGCCGGGACAGCACGGCCGCGCGCAGCGCGTTGTCCAGCGCGCCCTGCCCGAGCGGGCCCGGCACCAGGCCGAGTGAGCCCAGGTCGGCGCCGCGGGCGCGCAGCAGCTCGGCGTAGCTGTCGGCGGCGCGCTCGGTGAGGAAGTCGGCGAGCGGGCCGGGGGCGAGGTGTCGGCGGGTGGAGTCCAGCGGGTAGGAGGCGATCAGCAGCGCGGGCAGGCCGATCGGCTCGTCGCTGGGGGTGGGCGCGTGCAGCACCGGCTCGATCGCGGGCCGCTGCGGGGCGCCGTCCTCGGCGACCGGGACGGCCCAGGTCACCGTCCAGTACGGGCGGGCGCGCTCCTCGGTGGGCCGGTCGGCGAGCAGCTCGGCGTCCAGCCGGCCGGAGGCGCCGACGGTCTGCCAGACCGTCTGCCGCGACAGCCCGCCCGCGTCGTCGGTGACGGTGACCTCGGTGACGCCGTCCGGGCGCGGCTCGGCGGCGCTGCGGGTGAGCGTCCGGGTGCCGTCCGGGGTCTCCACCACCACCTCGGCCAGGCCGGGCAGGGTGAGCAGCAGCGCGTCGTCGATGCCGGCCAGCAACCGGCGGGTCAGGTCCTCGGCGGCGACGTCCCGCAGCGGCAGCACCACCACGGTGTCGTAGCCCTCAGGGGCCGGGCCCTCGGCGGCGAACGGCAGCCGCAGCAGTGGCACGTGGCCCTCCCGGCGGCGCAGCTCGTCGGTCAGCGCGGGCTGTGCCTCGGCCAGCGCCCGGGCCTCGCCGAGCGACCAGCGCACCCCGCCCGCGGCGCCCAGCACGGCGGGCTCGTCGGTGACGGCGAGGACGGCGGCGAAGCCGACGCCGAACCGGCCGACGGCGGGCGTCTCACCGCGCTTGGAGGAGGCCCGCAGGGTGGACAGCGACTCGACGGCGGCCGCGTCCAGCGGGGCGCCGGTGTTCGCGGCGGCCAGCACGCCGTCGGCCAGGGTCAGCCGCAGCCGCCCGGGGCCGCGCCCGGCCCGCATCGCCGCGTCGGCCGCGTTCTGCGCCAACTCGACGACCAGGCGGTCGCGGTAGCCGCCGAGCGCCAGCTCCTCCTCGGCGTTGGCGTCCTCCCGGAACCGGGCCGGCGAGGCGGCCCAGGCGTCCAGCACCCGACGCCGCAGCGCGGCACTCCCGAACGGGTCCGCGAGGTGCTCGTCCGTGCCGCTGCCGATGATCCGAGGTTCCACTGGACCTGCCGCCTTCCGCCGCCCTGTACGTCGTAGGGGCATTCTTCCCTGCCCCACCGACTGCTCCCGACCACGGCCCGGCCCGGCGGCGCCCGTACCCGAAAGATCCGCAGGTCAACGCCCCCCGACCCGCAGCGGCCGGCGAGGTGGCGGGAGAAGGCGCGGGGCTCTGCCACCCGCGGCACGGGGGAATACCCGCGGGGCGACGGGAACGGTGGGGTCCCACGTCGGGCACCCCCGCTCCCGGGAACGTCGCGGCCCGCCCCACCGGTTCAGTGGGACGGGCCGTCAAGCGACGCGGGCTCAGGAGCGCCCGGGCTCAGGACAGCGCCGGCTCAGGAGTGCCCGAGCTCCTCCGCCGGGGCGTCCGGCTCGACCGAGCCGGAGGCGCGGTCCGGGTGGAGCTGCAGCGGCTCGACCACCAGCTCGTCCAGGATCAGCTCGGACGGCGCCGGCGGGGCCGGGATGACGGCCGCCTCGGAGTGCCCGCCGCAGCCGTACGCGAAGGAGACGATCTGCCCGTCGGCCGGGCCGAACTCGTTGCCGCACACGCCGAAGGCCTGCCCGAGCGAGCCGCCGATCGGGATCAGGAAGCCGCAGCTGCTGCACGCGGCGGGCGCCGCCTGGGCCATCGGGGTCTGCGGGCCGTGGGCCTTCTCCCAGCGGTCGGCGGCCAGGTGCAGCCCGAGCCGGGAGAGCACCCGGCTGCGGCCCATGCCGAGCTCCTCGGCGACGGCGTTGATCTGGGCGCGGGCCGGGGCGGGCTGGACGTGCGGGTCGGTGACGACCACGTCCTCCTCCGCCACGAGGGCGGCGACCACGGAGTTCGGTGCGGGCTCGTCCTCGCCGCTCCAGCCGGGCTCCAGCCGCGCGTCGTCGGCGCCGGTGGGCAGCAGGTCGCCGGGGCCCATGTCGCCCGGGCGCAGTCGCTCGCTCCACGGCACCCACTCCGGGGCCAGCACGGCGTCGGGGCCGGGCAGCAGCACGACCTCGTCGAGGGTGACGTTCTTGGCCCGCGGCGCCCGCGCCACGGTGACCGCCCAGTGCCAGCCGCGGTAGGCGGCGTCCCGGCAGTCGAAGCTGTGGGTGACGACGCGGTCGGCGTCCGCCTGGACGCCCAGGTGCGGGCCGACGGCCTCGGGTCCGACGGCCTCCTCGGCAGCCTGCCGGGCGAGTTCGACGGCCTCGGCACAGAGCCGGTCGGGGGTACGGCTTCGCATCGCAGCACTCACGGCGTCGATTCTCTCCCAGTTCTTCTGTCGCCCACGGCGTGTTGCCTGTTCCGTCGCGGCTCGGTAGTCCCTTATCCATTCTGCGCGACCCGGGGCCGCCGCGGGTACCGACCGCGCCGCTCGACCGGCCTGCCGGCGCCCGGCGCCCCGGCGGGCGGACCTTGGGCAGGCTACCCGCCGGTCGGCACCCCGGCACAGTCCGGGGCGGAGCCGAGCGTTCCGCGACCGCGCCGAGCGGACCGGAATCCCGGGTCGCCACGGCGAATCTGGGGCAGGATGGGCTTGTGGCGGACGACAACCCGTCGCAGCACGCACTGCGCCCCTCGCAGGCCGGCAGTCCCGACGAGGCGGACGCCGCGCCGCGACACCGACCTCCTGTTCCCGCCGCGGGCGAACCGCGGTCGGGGGACGGTACCGAGGCGCCCACCGCCCGGGTCAGCCTGGAGAAGGCCGGCCTGGAGCAGCAGGACGTTCCGGACGACGCCCGCACCCGTCACCTCCACGCCCTCGACGACGACCTGGACGGGGAGTTCCCCGAGCCCCGCCGCCACTTCCTGGTCCGCACCGCCTCCGCCGCCGGCATCCGCACCGGCAAGCTGGTGCACGGCACCGGCCGCCGGATCCGCCGGGCCACCTCCGCCGAGGGCGCCGGCGAGTCCGGCCTCGCCAAGCTGATCGAGCTGCACGCGCTGAACTCCTTCGGCGACATGCTGATCACCATCGCGCTGGCCTCCACCATCTTCTTCTCCGTCCCCACCGGCCAGGCCCGTGGCCGGGTCGCCCTCTACCTGCTGATCACCATGGCCCCGTTCGCCCTGCTGGCCCCGGTGATCGGCCCGCTGCTGGACCGGATCCCGCACGGCCGCCGGGCGGCCATGGCGATGTCGATGCTGGCCCGGGCCGCGCTGGCCTGGACGATGGCCGGGGTGATCTCCGGCGGCGGCATCGCGCTCTACCCGGAGGCGCTGGGCGTGCTGGTGGCGTCCAAGGCGTACGGGGTGGTGCGCAGCGTCGTGGTGCCCCGGCTGCTGCCGAGCCGGCTGTCCCTGGTGAAGGCGAACTCCCGGGTCACCCTGGCCGGGCTGCTGGCCACCGGCGTGGCGGCCGCGGTGGGCGGGCTGCTGCACCTGGTCGGGCCCGGCTGGCCGCTGCGCGGCGCCTTCCTGGTGTTCGTGATCGGCACCCTGATGGCCTTCCACCTGCCGCACGAGGTCGACTCGGCAAAGGGCGAGCAGCGGGCCGTCCTGCACGCCGAGGTGCACGGCGAGGGCTTGCACCTGACCCACCACAAGCCGCCGAAGGTGAAGGCCTCGCTGCGCACCGTCGGCCCCTCGGTGGTACTGGCGCTGCGGGCGATGGCGGCGATGCGCTGGCTGGTCGGCTTCCTGGTGTTCTTCCTGGCCTTCCTGCTGCGCACCGACCCGATCGGCGGCCTGCGGCCGACCCTGGCCCTGGGCCTGGTGGCGCTGGCGGCCGGGGCGGGCAACGCGCTGGGCTCGGTGCTGGGCTCCTGGCTGCGCACCCGGGCCCCGGAGGCGACGGTCACCGCGATGCTGCTGCTGGCGGCCTGTGTGACGGCGGCGGCCGCACTCTGGTACGGCGTGGTGACAGTGGTTCTGGTCGCGGGGCTGTCCGGGATGGCGGCCTCGCTGGGCAAGCTGGCGCTGGACGCGCTGATCCAGCGGGACGTCCCGGAGGCGGTGCGGACCTCGGCGTTCGCCCGTTCGGAGACCCTGATGCAGTTGTCCTGGGTGGGGGGCGGCGGGGTCGGCATCGTGCTGCCGCTGAACGGGGTGCTGGGCCTGTCGATCGCGGCCGCGGTGGTCGGTCTGGCGCTGCTGTGGACGGTCCACTCGCTGCTGCGGCTGGGTCCGCGGCGGCACCCGGCCGCGCCGCGGGTGGCCTGAATCCGACGGCGGGCAACACGCGGTGGCCGACCCCCGCGTAGCGTGATCGGCCCGGCCCGGTAGATTCTGTCGCATGAGCCTCAATTCCCGTGTCATCGCCGCCCTCGGCGCCGTCGTCGTGGTCGGCGCCGCCACGGTGGGCACCTCCGTCGCGATCGCCGCCGACCAGACCGAGCACAACTCCCACCGTGCCACCCTGACGGTCGGCAACTCCTCGATCACCGCTGACCCGCTGTGCTGGAACGGCGGCAGCCCGATCACCGAGGACATGCAGCAGAAGTGCCAGGACGACGCCGCCCAGGCGCTGAAGGAGGGCACCCTCCCGAAGACGGACGCGACCGCGAGCGACCGGATCGGCGTCGGCGTCAGCCCGAACGTGGCCAAGTCCGGCTGGTGGGCCTTCACCAACGGCGGCTCGACCAGCCAGGGCGGCCGCTACAGCCTGTTCTCGTACGCCCAGGGCTCGACCTTCTCCGGCTCCCAGCAGGCCGGCAAGGCGCTGAACGCCAGCGGCAAGACCGTGGTCACCGTGGTCGAGGGCGACAAGAACTCGGACAACCCGATCGCCGTCTGGTACTTCCAGCTGAACACCCAGACCAGCTGACGATCCTGCGATGACCGCGCACGTCACCGACGCGCACCCCGAGCGGTCGGGCCCCGGGCGGGCCCGGCTGCTCGTCGTCGTCGCGGTGCCCGCCGAGGCCGAGGCCGTCCTGCGCGGCCTGCCCGGCGGGGCCGTCGCCCTGCCGCTGCCGGGCGGTGTGCTGCACCGGGCGCAGGGCGCTCCGGTGGACGTGCTGGCCGCCGGGGTCGGCCCGGGCGCCGCTGCGGCGGGCGCCTCTGCCGCGCTGGCCGCCCGTCCGTACGGGCTGGTCTCCTCGGCCGGGATCGCCGGCGGTTTCGCCCCGCACGCCCCGGTCGGCGCCACCGTGGTGGCCGACGCGATCGTGGCCGCCGACCTCGGTGCCGAGACCCCCGAGGGCTTCGCCGACGTCACCGAGCTGGGCTTCGGCACCACCCGGCACACCCCTCCCCCGGCCGCCGTGGCGCTGGCCGCCCGGGCGCTGGGCGCACAGGGCATCGACGTCGTGGCCGGCCCGGTGCTGACCGTCTCCACGGTGACCGGCAGCGCCGGGCGGGCCGACGAGCTGGCCGCCCGCCATCCGGGCGCCGCCGCCGAGGCGATGGAGGGCTTCGGCGTGGCCGAGGCCGCCGCCCGGTACGGCGTGCCCGCCTTCGAACTGCGGACCGTGTCCAACCCGGTGGGCCCGCGCGACCGGGCCGCCTGGCGGATCGGCGAGGCCTTGGCCGCCCTGGAGCGGACCTTCGCCGCGCTGCCCGTCGCCGAACTGATCGAGGAGGCCGGCCGTGGCTGAACGGCTGAGCATCGCGTACTCGCCCTGCCCGAACGACACCTTCGTCTTCCACGCCTGGGCGCACGGCCTGGTGCCCGGGGCGGACGCCCCCGAGGTGACCTTCGCCGACATCGACATCACCAACGGCCTGGCCGAGCGCGGCGAGCTGGACGTGCTGAAGATCAGCTACGGCGCGCTGCCCTGGGTCCTGGAGGAGTACGCCCTGCTGCCCTGCGGCGGCGCGCTCGGGCGCGGCTGCGGCCCGCTGGTGCTCACCCTGCCGGGCGTGGGCTCGCCCGCGGAGCTCGCCGGGAAGACGGTGGCGGTGCCGTCCGAGCGCTCCACCGCCTACCTGCTGTTCCGGCTCTGGGCGGCCGAGGCGGTACCGGGCGGCTTCGGCGAGATCGTGGTGCTGCCGTTCCACGAGATCATGCCCGCCGTCCGGGACGGCCGGGTGGACGCCGGCCTGGTGATCCACGAGGCCCGCTTCACCTACCAGCAGTACGGCCTGCACAGCCTTGCCGACATGGGCGAGGCATGGGAGGAGCGGACCGGCCTGCCGATCCCGCTCGGCGCGATCGTCGCCAAGCGCTCACTGGGCGCCGAGCGGCTGCGCGCCCTCGCCGACACGATCCGCGCCTCCGTCCGGCAGGCCTGGGCGGAGCCGGCGGCCAGCCGCGCGTACGTGCTGGCACACGCCCAGGAGATGGACCCTGCGGTCGCCGACCAGCACATCGGGCTGTACGTGAACGAGTTCACCGCCGACCTCGGCGAGGAGGGCTACGAGGCCGTCCGCGCGCTGCTCACCCGGGCCGCCGCGGAGGGGCTGGTGCCCTCGCTCGACCCGGGTGCGCTCGCGTTCTGAGCCCGGAGGCCGCTGACCGGCCCGGTCAGACGTCGAACTGGTCGGCCACCGCGCGCAGCAGGCCGGCCAGCTTCTGGCCGGTGGGCTTGGCCGGGTAGCGACCGCGCTGGAGGCCGGGCAGCACCGCGTCCAGGGTGGTGATCAGGTCCTGGACGATCGGCGCCATGTCGTCGGCGCTCCTGCGCTGGGCGGCGGCCACCGACGGCAGCGCCTCCAGCAGCTGCACGGCCATCGCCTGGTCCCCGCGATGGCCGGCGACCACGCCGAACTCGACCCGCTGGCCCGGCTTCAGCACGGTGACACCGGCGGGCAGCGCCTTGGTGTGGACGAAGACGTCGCCACCGTCGTCGCGCGACAGGAAGCCGAAGCCCTTCGTCTCGTTGAACCACTTGACCTGGCCGGTGGGCATCTCGAACAGTCCTCGAATGGGTGTGAGGGATCCCGGCCCTGGCCGGGATCACTGGGTGGTGTGGGAAAAAGACGGCCGACCTCGGCTCGACGCCCGTGGGCGCTCACGGTCAGCGCGTTGTCGGGAGCAGACTAACGGTCCGTCACTGCCTCATCCGCGTTCCGCGAAGGAGGCGCGTTCCGAGGCCCGCCCGGAGCGACGGGAGCGCGGGGATCTCGCGGCCACGAAGGACCCGGTCCTGGCACGGCCGGGGCGCTTCTCGGGGCAGTCCATCGGCTCACACCCCCCGGGTCTGAGGACACGGGACGCACCTGCAGCGCCCCTCGGCACCCCCTGCATACCCCCGCCCAGCAGGGATCAAAACGTTCAGCTGCCGGGAAACTGCGCAACGTGACCGACCCGCTCCGGTGGGCCGTCCCGGCGGCCGCTCTGCCAGACTGGGGGCACCCAGCGCGGCCCCGGAGGAGTGAACAGTCGTGAGCAGCCAGAGCGCCGACCCCGGCGACGTGTACGTCAAGGCCGGGACGGTCGTCTTCGCCGTCGGCGCGCTCGCCACCCTGGTCACCTTCGTCCCGCTGTTCCTGCACCTGACGCCGCTGCCGACGGCCATGTACTGGCTGAGCATGCTGATGCCGGCCGGCTTCCTGTCCGCGCTGACCGGGCTGTTCCTGAACGCCCGGGCGCAGCGCCGCCGGACGGAGCCCCAGCAGCCCGCCTAGTCCGCCCCGAGGTGTCGGTCGAGCCACTCCGGGAAGCCGGTGAGGTCCGCGAGCACCACGTCCGCCCCGGCCTCGCGCAGCTCGTCCGCGCCGTACGGGCCGGTGGCCACGCCGACCGCGACCGCCTCCGCCTGCCGGGCGCCCCGGATGTCGCCGAGGTGGTCGCCGACGTAGATGCTCGCGCCGTGCTCGCGCAGCGCCTCGCCCTTGGTCTCCGCCCAGAGGTCGCCGATCACGATGTCCGCCGCCATCCCGGCGTGCTCCAGGTGGAGGTGGGCGTTCGGCTCGTACTTGCCGGTGATCACCGTCACCCGGCCGCCGTGGGCACGGACCGCCTCGACGGCGGCGTGCGCGCCCGGGAGGGGCACGGTCGGGGCGAAGGCGTGGTCGCGGTACAGCTCGCGGTAGCGGGCGGCGGCCCGCTCCGCCTCGTCTTCCGGGAACCAGTTGCGGATCTCGTTCAGCAGCGGCGGGCCGAGCCGGGTGACCACCAGGTCGGCGTCGATGTACGTACCGGTCTCGGCGGAGAGCGCCTGATAGGTGGCGCGAATACCCGGCCGGGTGTCCAGCAGCGTCATGTCGAGGTCGAAGCCGACGGTGAGCGGGGCGGTGGGGATCACGGGCATGCCGCCAGGCTATCCAACGGACACCGGGGTGTAGGCTCCGCGATTCGGTTTCGAATGGGGGTGCCATGACCTGTGGCATCTAGCGAGTCCGCGTGATCTGTCGTGCGGACCAGTCCGCGATCGTGTGTCGAATCCTTCCCGCGGTCCACCGTGCGAGAACTCGGTGGCACGACGACCAGCGCTTGTGTTGAATTCTGGCGTGAGCCACGTCGCCAGCGTCATGATCCCCTGTCGATTCGGACGATCGACCCGCTGCCGAGGAACTGAGCTGGTGGTTGCAGACCTCTGCCCCTCGTCGGGGCTTCGGCCCCGGCACGGTCGGATGGGTCGGCTCGCTCAACGAGACCACCGGTAGCGACACGCAATGGGGCGGCGGCAAGTACCCGAAGTGTGACGTCTGGTCGTTCCGGGCGCTCCGTGGGTGGCGGTGGAGGAAGCGGTGGACGCCTGACGGCGTCCGTGGACTCCTGACATCGTTCGTGGCCGCTTAACGGCGCTTTAGCCACCATTTCGGACATAATCGACGCGCTCCCGCCCGTTGCCGCGCCGCCTACGCCGGAGGACCGCCGATGCCCCGGATCGCCCGCCGTACGTTTTTCGCCGGCCTCGGCGGGGCCACGCTCGCGGCGTGCACGTCCGGGCAGTCGGCCCCGTCGACCACCGACAACCTCGGGGCGGGCGCGACCCCCTCCCCCGCCCCGGCGCCGCCGGTCACGGTGAACGCCGCGACCGGGCCGGTGCTGGTGCCCGGCGAGCCGCTGCGGGTGGTCGTGCTGGACACCGATGTGCTCGACTCCGCGCTGACGCTCGGCATCACCCCGATCGGAGCCGCGCTCCCGGCCGCCGACACCCGCTTCCCGGACTACTGGCCGGCCTCCCGTACGGCGGGCATCCGGATGGTCGGCCCGGCCGGCTCGCCGGACCTCGCAGCCGTACGGGCCCTGCGGCCGGACCTGATCCTCTCCAACCAGGCCCGCGACGGCGACCGGTACGGGCAGCTGAGCGAGCTCGCCCCGACCGTGCTCACCCAGACCACCGGGGCACCGTGGAAGGCGAACTTCCAGCTGCACGCCCAGGCGTTGAGCCGGGTGGCGGCGGCCGCGGCCTTCGTCACCGCGTACCAGAAGCACGCCGGACAGGTGGCGCAGGCGCTGGCGGCGGCGAAGCTGTCGGGGCGCAAGGTGAGCCTGGTGCGGTTCACTCAGGGCGGCGGGATCCGGCTGTTCGGGCGGCAGAGCTTCCCCGGGAGCGTGCTCGCCGAAGCCGGGGTCGGGCGGCCGGATCCGCAGAACGTCGACCAGTCGGACTTCGAGATCCCGCCGGACCAGATCGGCAAGGCCGACGGCGACCTGCTGCTGTACGCGACCTACGGCGATCCGGAGCGGGCGGGCACCAACGCGACGCTGGCGAGCCCGGGTTGGCAGGCGCTGGGGGCGGTGAAGGCGCACCGGGCGTTCCCGGTGGACGACCAGCTGTGGTTCCAGGGGATCGGGTGCACGGGCGCCAACTTCATGCTGGACGAGCTGCAGCGTTTCCTCGGCTTCCCCGGGGCTTAGTCCGTCCACTGACGACAAGTCGACTCAGTCGGAGTTGTGCGGCCGACCGGCGCTTCCGCCACAATGGGCCGCCATCGTCACATCCGACCCGGGGGAAACACCATGTCAACTGCGATAGCCCCGTCCGCTCCCGACCGCAAGGGGAAGGCCGCCGCACTCGGCTGGCTGATCAGCATCGCGTTCAACGTGGTCGCGCCGGTCATGATCTACAACCAGCTGCACGACCACGGCTACAGCGAGTCCACCGCCATCCTCCTCTCCGGCCTCGGCCCGGTGGTCGACACCGCGATCTACCTGGCCTGGCACCGCCGGATCGACGAGTTCGCCATCGTCTCGCTGGTCTTCGTCGCCCTGAGCCTGGTGGTCGCGCTGATCGGCCCGACCGACCCGAAGATGCTGCTGGCCAAGGACTCCTTCGTCTCCGGCCTGCTCGGCGTGCTCTACCTGGTGTCGCTGGCCGCGCCGAAGCCGATCATGTTCTTCTTCGGGCGCAAGTTCGCCACGGACGGCACGCCCGAGATGGTCGCCTGGTGGAACTCCATGTGGCAGTACGAGAACTTCCGGCGGGTCCAGCGCAACCTGACCATCGTGTGGGGCGTCGCCTTCATCCTGGAGGCCGCGCTGCGGATCGTGTTCGTCTACTCCCTCTCGCACGGCACGGTCGTGGCGATCAACAACATCCTCCCGTTCGTGGTGCTCGGCGGGCTGGTGTACTTCACCATGGTCTACGCCAAGCGTTCCAGCGCGCGGGGCCGGGCCGCCGCCGAGGCGGCCGCGGCCATCGCCTGATTCAGCGCGAACTCGCGTAGCGGGCCGGGGAGATGCCGACCGCTGCGGTGAAGTCCCGGGTGAGGTGGGCCTGGTCGGCGTAGCCGAGTTCCACGGCCAGCGCCGCCAGGTCCACCTCTCTTTCTGTCGCCGCCCGTTCGGCGGCCTCGTGCAGCCGGGCGCGGCGCAGCACCCACTTCGGGGAGGCGCCGACGTACTCGGCGAACAGCCGCTGGAGGCTGCGGACGGTCACGCCCAGCTCGCGGGCCAGGTCGTCCACCCGGAACAGGTCCGGGGAGCCGGTGATCCGGTCCACCACGGCGGCGACCTCCTCGGCGACCGGGTCGGGCGCGGGGAGGCGGGGCAGCAGGAAGGCATCGGCCCGCTCGGCGCTCGGTTCGTCGAGGATCCGGGCGTTGCACCGGTCCGCCTCCGGACCGAAGTACTCGGCGGCCGGGACGGACCGGTCGGCGAGGGCGCTCACCGGGTGCCCCGCGAAGGGCCGGAAGGCACCCGGGCGGAACTTCACGCCCAGCACGTGCCCGGCACCCTCCAGGCGGCGGACGAAGAGCGAGCGGTCCACCCCGTACACGCGGGCCTGCGGGGCCTCGAAGACCAGGTGGACGTTGGGGTGGGCGAGCACCTTCTGCTCGTACGGGGGCAGGCCGGTCAGGTCCCAGCGCACCAGCCAGTAGAACTCCACGAAGCGCGCCACGGCGGGCGCGGGCGCGAGCCGCTCCACACTGATCAGCTCGGCGGCTTTGGCGGGGTGGAGCACGCCTCGGCCGAGATCGGGTTCGGGAGAGTCCATGGCGGCCAGGCTAGTCGTCGCGTTTCTTCAAGACCTCGCGGTGCGGCCCGACGCAGGATCGGGGCATGAACGCTCACCCGATGCACCCGTTCCTGGCCCGCGCCGCCTCCGCTGCGGCCGGTGTCGCCGCCGCCGTCCCGGCCGGGCAGCGGCTGGACGCGCCGACGCCGTGCGGGGAGTTCGACACGCGCGCGCTGATCAACCACTGGGTGCTCTACACCTCGCACGGCCTGGAGCACCGGGCCCGGCGGGCCGAGCTGCCCGAGGAGCTGATCGCCCGGGACTTCACCGTCGACGCCGACTGGCGATCCGCCTACGCGGCGCAGCTGGAGCGGGCCGTCGCAGCCTGGGGCGAGCCGGCCGTCTGGGAGGGGGACGTCGACCTCGGCGGATCGCCGGTTCCGGCGGTGGGGATCGCCCGGATGCTGATCCTGGAGCTGCTGCTGCACGGGTGGGACGTCGCACGGGCGGTCGGCGGGGAGATCTCGGTCGACGAGGAACTCGCTCTGGTGGCCCTGGAGATCGTCGAGGAGAACGCCGAGCTGTACCGGCAGTACGCGGGCTTCGCCGAGGTCGTGGCGGTGCCGGACGACGCCTCGGCGTGGGACCGCGCACTGGCCGCCTCCGGGCGCGATCCGCGCTGGAAGGTCTGACGGGGGAAGGACCTCCTGCCGGGAAGGACGGGCAGGCTACGTCTCGGCGCGCCGGGTGACCTGGGCACTGGTCCGGTCGCCGAGGAACTCGTACCAGCATCTTTGCAGCGCCGGGTAGTTCGCGTCCGCCTCGACGAGACCGAGGAATGCCTTCACGGTGGCGGCGAGCCGATCCTGCAGTTCGGTGTCGTGCAGGTCGCCGCTGTCGCCGAACGCCTGGTGGGCCCTGGCCAGGCTGAACATGTCCGGATAGACACGGGCCCCGAGATGTTCCAGCGGAACGCGGAGCGCCCACAGTCCCCGGTTTCCTCCGATCATGGAGGGAGAAGCCGAGACCAGCAGGGCGTGCTTGTCCTTGAACGGCTGCGGGCGGAAGCGTGACAGCCAGTCGATCGCGTTCTTCACCACGCCAGGGACCGATGCGTTGTACTCCGGCGAGGCGAGCACGAACGCCTGCGCCGCCCGAAGGCGATCGCGCAGGGCGACGGAGCTCTGTGGCTGGCCCTGGACGGTCTCGACGTCCCCGTCGTACGACGGCATGTCGAAGTCCCGCAAGTGGGCGAGATCGACGGCGGCGCCGTTCTCGGACAGCAGCTTGGCCGTCAGCACGGCCAGCTGCTTGTTGAACGATCCCGTCCGAAAGGACCCGGACAGCACCAGCACGCGCAGCGGCTCACCGTGGCCGTCGCCCGGAACCGGCTGGACGGCATCCCGCAGTGCGCCCTCCGTACGGGGGGAGGCCGGAATGGCTGGATTCGCACTCACATGCGCCACCCTGCCACGCGACCGCCCGCCTCGCCGCCCGCGCTGGTCCGAACGCGCGCGGCTGATCGCGCGCCAGCGAGCGAAGCGCTAGGAACTCGCCAGCGCCTTTCGCAGTTTGGCACGCAGGAGGCGGACGGCCGGGGACTGCTGGTCGCGGCGGGCGATGAGCCCGAGGCGGGCGTGCGTGGCGGCGTCGGCGAGCGGGACGGCCCGCAGGCCGGCGCCCTGCGCGGAGGAGGCGCTGAGGACGGCGACCCCTGCGCCGCGCTCGGCGAGGCGGAGCAGGGCCACCGGGGAGCTGGCGTCGATGTCCACGCGGGCGTCGAGACCGAGGTGGGCGCAGGAGCGCTCGTAGGCGGCGCGGATGCCGGTACCGGCGGAGAGGCAGAGGATCTTCTCGCCGCGCAGGTCTCGCAGCTTCAACTCGGCTCGGTCGAGGGGGTGTCCGGCCGGGACGACGGCGGCGAGCGGCTCGTCGATGACGACGGTGGCCTCCAGGCCCGGGGAGACCTCGCCCGCGTAGCCGATCAGGGCCAGGTCGAGGGCGCCGGACAGGACCTGCGACTGGAGCAGGTCGGAGTGGCCCTCGTGCAGACTCAGCTCGATGCCGGGGTGAGTACGACCGAGGTCGGCGACGGTGTCCAGGAAGGGCGGGATGGAGCAGCCCGTGATCATGCCGAGGCGGACCCGGCCGCGCACGGCGTCGGCGAACTCGGCGGCGGTGTGCTGGATGGCGTCGAGGGTGGCGAGGACGTTCTTGGCGAGCGGGAGGACGGCCTCGCCGGCGGGGGTGAGCTGGACTCGACGGCCGGATCGGTAGAGGAGTTGCTGACCCAACTCGCGTTCCAGTTTGGCCACTTGGGTGCTGACACCGGACTGGCTGACGTGCAGGTGGTTGGCGGCCGCCGTGAAGGAGCCTTCGTCGACGACGGCGGCGAAGTAGCGCAGCTGGTGCATCTCCATAACCACTGATGATAGCTGGCATCTGATCTATCTGTTGGACGGATGGATAGAGGGTCGGGAGGATGGAGGCATGACGACGACGAAGACTGCGCGCGAGCTGGCCGAGACCTACTTCACCGCCTGGGAGGCGGGCGACTTCGACACCATTCGGGGCCTGCTGGCCGACGACGTGGACTTCGTCGGGGCGCTCGGCACGGCGTCGGGGATCGAGGAGGCGCTGGGCGGGCTGAAGGGCCTCGGGCGGGTGCTGGAGAAGATCGACGTGAAGGTGCGGGTAGCGGATGGCGATGAGGTGATCACCTGGTTCGAGCTGTGCACCACGGTTGCGCCGCCGGCGCCGACGGCGAACTGGATGCACGTGGAGAACGGGAAGATCGCGCGGATCCGTGTGACCTTCGACCCGCGCGGGCTGCTGGCGGGTTTCGAGAAGAACTGATTCGTACGGAACAGGAGGGCCGTGATCGCCGGGGGCGGTGACGGCCCTCTTCGGCTGTTCGCGCTCAGGCGTCCTCGTCGGGCGGGGTCACCCTGAGGGCGGTGATGACGCCCAGGGCGACCGTGGCGATCGCGAGGGCGAGGAGGACGGCGAAGGCCGCCCCGATCAGGAATCGCACACGGTGTCCCGCTCGGCGTCGAGGAGCAGGGTGAGGAGGTTCAACAAGGTCGAGGCCGGGGCCGTGTTGAAGCGGACGAGGACGCGGCCGTCGATGGTCTTGTCGGTGTCGGCCGAGGGCCAGATGAGGCCGAACTTCTTACCACGCTCCTGGAGTTCGGCGAGGAGCGTGCGGATGTGCTCGTCGGTGTAGTACCGGATCCGGGGGTCGGTCGGCTTCATGGGGTGGCGGCGGATGGTCATCAGGCGGCGTCCAGCTCGAACCAGATGCTCTTGCCGCGCTCCTGCGGGTCGACGCCCCAGCGGTCGGTGAGGCCGGCGACGAGCTGGAGCCCCCGGCCGGACTCGGCGAGGAGGGCGGGAGCCTGGAGGCCGGGGAGGACGGGGCTCTCGTCGGAGACGGAGACCCGGAGGACCTTGTGGAGGAAGAGGATCTGGACGATCGGCGCGGGCGTGCGCCCGTGCCGCCAGGCGTTCACGAGCAGCTCACCGAGGGCGAGTTTGGCGTCGAAGGTGGCGGAGGGGTGCCAGCCGGAGCGGATCATCGCGTCGCGGAGGGACTGGCGGGTGAGGGCGAAGGAGGGCGTGTTGAGGTGACGCATGGGAGTTCTCCCGGGCGTGGTGTGGTGTGGAGATCCGGCGGACACACGTCGCCGTGAGCCAGGCCAGGCAAATGGGCATGGCTGCTCTGCGGCGCCCGCTAGCAGGCGTTACTGACGATCCATCGGATCGATGTGAGAACGACCATAGCGCACGCGGTCTTTCGCTTAAGACCTTCGCGGAAAACTTCCCTCTAACGTGGGGCACACTGGTCTCATCACCCGCAGAGAGGACGCCATGGCCCTTCGACCGAATCCCACTCTGCGCCAACGGCGGGTGGGAGCTGAGCTGCGGAGGATGCGGGAGCAGGCTGGCCTCGGCGGCAGCCAGCTGGCTGGCCAACTCGGCATCCACGCCGCCCAGGTCACCCAGATGGAGAGCGGGAAGAGCGGGATCAGCGTCGAGCGACTTCGGACCATCGCCGCCGCGTGCATGTGCACCAACCAGCCCCTGATCGACTCCCTCGCAGAGATGACTGCCGAACGCCGACAAGGCTGGTGGCAGGACTATCGCGGCACTGTCTCCGCCGACCTGCTCGATCTCGCAGAGCTCGAAGGAACCGCGAAGAGTCTCACCATCTACACGATTACGTTCGTCCATGGACTGTTTCAGACCAAGGCGTACGCGAGCTCAGTCTTCGCGCGGGCAATCCCGCCATTGCCCCACCACGAACTTGATGTCCGGCTCGACTTCCGCATGAAGCGACAACACGTCGTCCGCCCGAGCGCTACGCCGATTCAGGCGTTCATCCACGAGGCGGCACTCCGCATGCAGTTCAGCGGTCCGAAGATCCTCGCCGAACAGCTCGACGAGCTAATCAAGCACTCGGAAAGCCCGAACATTGCTATTCGCGCGGTGCCGTTCGATGTTGAGTCCCTGCCGGGCCCGAGCGAGAACTTCACCTACGCAGCAGGCCTCGTGACAGAGCTGGATACGCTCCAGATCGACACTACTCACAACCTCCTGATCTCCGACTCTCCTGCCCAGCTCGCGGTCTACCGCGAGATGCTCGCGCGGATGGCATCCGTTGCACTCTCGGAGGAGGAGTCACGCGACTTCATCCGACGTATCAAGAAAGAGATCGAGAGCAAGCATGGATAGCTCCGCCTGGCAGAAGTCCAGCTACTCCGGCGCAAGCAACGCGTGCGTGGAGCTCCGTACCGTGGACGGGATGGTCGAACTCCGCGAGTCCGACGAGGGCCACCTCATCATCCGCACCACCCCCACCGCCCTGGCCGCCTTCCTCCACGGCATCAAGGCTGGCGAATTCGACCACCACGCCTAACCAACCCCTCCACCGGGGCGTGTTTGAGCTCCTGGACTCCTCCGCCCTCTCCGAGGCCAAGTCATGGGAGTTCATTCGATCCATTGGGGATGAAATGCGAGGAAAGTATGCGTAACACCAAGTGGCAGAAGTCGAGCTACAGCGCCGCCAACAACGAATGCGTTGAGGTCCGCGCCCTCGATGGTGTTGTCGAACTCCGTGAGTCCGACCAGGCCCACCTCATCATCCGCACCACCCTCACCGCCCTCGCTGCCATCCTCCACGGCATCAAAGCCGGCGAATTCGACCACCACGCCTAACCAACCCCTCCACCGGAGTGGGAAGTCGGCATCGCCGACTTCCCACTCCGCAGAACAACCGCTCAGGAGGGTGCGACCTCACAGGGCCGATCCGCATGTTCCGAGCCATGCCCGGTATCCGGGTGGGATGGGTTCCACAGTCGGTCGGCTTGGCCTCGGGCGAGATGGTCCTCGTAGATCCGCACCTTTTGCCGCATCACGTCCAGCGTTCCCTGCAGCTCCCGGATCTGCGCCTCCACGTGGTTCTGGTGTTCGCGCAGCAGCTCAAGCCGCTCCTGTTCATTGCCCGTTCCCTGGCGGGCCAGCTCGATGTACTGCCGGATCACCGCCAAGGACATGCCGGAGGAACGCAGCTTCGTGCAGATCGCCAGCCACTCCAGATCTTCCTCGTGATAGATCCGGCGGCCGTTGGACAGCCGGCGTACCGGGTTGGCGAACAGGCCCTCCCGCTCGTAGAACCGCAACGCGTGCACGCTCAGCCCACTGCGCTGCGCCACCTCCCCGATGCTCAGGTCCATGAGCGCCCCTCCCTCACACGGCTGTTGATCTAGACCCGACTCTAGGACCTAGCGTCGAGCCATCCGCCCATCGGAACAGGAGAGAACATGAGCGTTTGGTTTGTCACCGGGGCGTCGCGGGGGCTCGGCGCGGAGATCACCCGTGCGGCACTGGATCGAGGGCACCGCGTGATCGCTACCGCGAGGGACGCGTCGGCAGTGCTCAGGGCGTACCCGCACAAGCCGGATGAACTACTGGCGGTGAACGCGGACGTGACCGAACCGAAGCAGCTGACGGCCGCTGTGGAGGCCGGGCTGGCCAGGTTCGGCCGGATCGACGTCGTGGCCAACAACGCCGGTTACGGTCTCGTCGGCGCGATCGAGGAGATCTCGGACGAGGCTGCTCGGGCCCTGTTCGACGTCAACGTGTTCGGCGTGCTCAACACGTTGCGGGCGACTCTGCCGACACTGCGAGCCCAGCGATCCGGGCATGTCCTGAACATCGGCTCCGTAGGCGGTTTCGCCACCGCACCGGCGACGGGCCTGTACGGCGCCTCGAAATTCGCCCTCGAAGGCATCTCCGAAGCTCTGCACGGCGAACTGGCCCCCCTCGGAGTCCGCGTCACGATCATCGAGCCGGGCGGCTTCCGTACGGACTTCCTGAGCAACTCCAGCCTTCAAACCGAGCCGGCCGCCATCGCCGACTACACCACCGCCACGGAACCGGTGCGCGAGGCGCTGGCCTACTACGACGGCCGCCAGCCGGGCGACCCGGTGAAAGCCGCCAAGGCCATCGTCGACGTCACCGAGACCGCCGAGCCGCCACTGCGCCTGCAGTTGGGCGCGGACGCCGTCGAGCGCGTCGAGGCGAAACTGGATCTGGTACGGCGCGAACTCGACCAGTGGCGCCACGTCGCACTCTCCACCTCCATCTGACAGACGTCAGGCGCTTCACCCTCGACTCCCAACCGATGCCATCCTGAGCGCCATGAAGATCGCTGCTGCCCAACTGACCTGCGCCCCCGCCGACGTCCCCGCCAACGTCCGGCAGCTCGTCGCCCTCGCCGACCAGGCCCGCTCGCAGGACGCCGAGCTGATCGTCTTCCCCGAGTTCGCGCTGACCGGCTACGAACTCGAAGCCCTGGCCGCCGATCCCCACCTCTGGGCGGCCCCGGACGACCCCCGCCTCGACGCCCTCCGCTCCACCGGGATCGCCACCGTCGTCAACTGCGCCGTCCCCACCGACGGGCCCCGGCCCGCCATCGGAACGTACGTCTACGGCAGCGACGGCGAGCTGATCACCACCTATCTCAAGCAGCACCTCTACGAGAACGAGCAGGGCATCTTCATCGCAGGCGACCAGGACGGCCGCTTCGAACTCAACGGCCTCCGCTTCGCGCTCGCCACCTGCTTCGACAACCACTTCCCGGACCTCACCGCCCGTGGCGCCGCCGACGGCTGCCACGTCCACCTCGCCAGCTCCCTCTACGGCACGGGCAACGGCATCCACGAGCGGGCGACCGTCTACCCGGGCATCGCCAAGGACACGGACATGCACGTCGTCCTCGCCAACCACGTCGGCCCGTCGGGCCCGTGGACCGGCTGCGGCGGCGCCGCCCTGTGGGCCTCGGGCGGCGTCCTCTTGGCCGAGGCCGACGACCACACCACCACGGTGGCCGTCGCCGACATCGCCTAGCCGGGCCGGAGCAGGAAGTCGACCCCGCCGACTTCCTGCTCCGTGCGCGCCGTCCGCCTCGGATCGGCGAGTCCCAGCCGGGCCCGCGCTCGATCGCCGTCCAGCCCCGTCCGGCCCCGGCATCGTCCGCGCCTGCGAACCGGTGGCCACATCCAGCTGACAGCAGGACCGCCCTCAGCTGCGCGAGGTGGCGCGCAGGCGCAAGCCGACAGGTGTGAGACCTCCGAAGGTGGTGAGCTGGTAGCTGGGTTCCGGTCCGGGCGGCTCGCTCACGTGGTAGCGGCGGGCGGTCTGCGCGGTCAGGAGCGTCAGCATCGCCATGGCCAGAGCGGCGCCCTCGCAGCCGTGCGGGCCGGTACCGAAGGAGAGGAAGACCCCGGGTTTCGCCGGCGAGCCCGCGTCATCGAGCCAGCGTTCGGGCTGGAACCGGTCCGGCTCGGAGTGTTCCCGTGCGTCGCGCTGGGCGGTGTAGGGGCAGACGAGAACGGTGGAACCGGCGTCGATGGTGTAGTCGGCGAGCTGAGTCCGTCGCGTGGCGCGCCTGGTCAGCAGCCAGCTCGGGGGGTGCAGTCGGAGCACCTCGCGTACCAGTGCCTGGGTGTATCGCAGGCTGTCGAGGTGCGCGCTGGTCGTCTCGGCCGGGTCCACCGGCAGCACGGCGGCTTCGGCCGCGACGCGGGCCGCTGCCCGGGGGTACCGGGCCAGGTGGAGCAGGATCCATCCGGCCGCCCGGGAAGGTGTCTCGAAGGTGGCGACGGTGATTCCGGGGAGACTGTCGAAGACGGCCTCTTCCGGCAACAGGCCGTAGCGGGAGGAGGGCCGGAGCATCTGCCCCAGCACGTCGTCACCGAGGTGGCCCGATGAACGGCGCCGGCGGACGACGGACCGCAAAGCGTTGGTGAAGGCGACTTGCTGCCGGGTGCGGAACCGCCGTGCCGGTGTGGGGACCCAGCGCGGCCATACCCAGCGTGAGGGGCGTACGACCACCTCCCGGGCCAGGAAGAGCTGTGAGGCGAAGGGCAGCAGGGTGGGAGCGTCTTCGGAGAAGAGGTAGCGCACGCCGATCTCCGCCAGGGCGTGCCGGATCGGGGGCAGAACCTCGACGTCCTGGCCCGTGGGCCATTGGTCGGCGAATCGAGCGGTCCCGGCCGCGATCTCACCGATCCTGGCCGCAACCGCCTGCGGGCGCAGTCCGCGCATGCGGGCGGCGTGAGCGTGCGCCCGTTCCTCAGGCGGCGGTGCTCCGCTCGACCGCTTCAACGGCGGGAAGAGGGGCGAGGGCGGCTTGGGGAAGTCCTGCGCGCGGTGCAGGACTTCTTCACACGGGCCGGCCGTAGCAGTGACGTAGACACCTGGCTCCAGCTGCCAGACGTCCCCGCATTCCTCAGCGCCACGGCGCGCCAGTGCCAGCCGGTCGCGGCTCCAGGCCGCGAAGCCACCTCCGGGCAACCGCGGCGGCTCATTCATCCGTCCCATGAGACCGTCCCCGGCCCTCGCACCTGTCAGGCCGATACCGTCGGCAGCGTGGCCAGGAGCCGGCGGGCGCCCGGGGGCGCCCACCGACAGTGCGTCAGGCCCAGTCGTGCTCGCCGTACGCACCGTAGTCGCGGGTGAAGGACAGCTTGCCGAGCAGCTTGGCGATCATGATGCGCTCCTCTCGCCAGTCTTCAGCACCAAGTGCCATATATTCCATGTTTCCACACAGTCCATATATGTCATATCCAGATCATCGGCTGCGCGCATGGATACAAAACCGACCGGCAAATGGATCGCTTGAGACGGCGTGCAGGGGGGCCAGGGCGCGCCCGGACAGGCCACTCTCGGTACGAAGTTCACGCATCCGGACACCGAGAGCAACCCGTGCCTGTTGAACGTCGGTGCTCACACGGGGGAAGGTACCTGAGCCCGGAACTCCGCGTAGCGGGATGCGTGCTGCCAGGCAGCACCACAGGCCTGGCAGGCGCGGAGCACCTCCAGCGGGTCAGCGACCACTCCGCGCCCCCCCTCAGCCGCCGGAGCGGATCGGCTCGCCCGTCCGGTGCAGGTGGCCGAGGATCTCGCGGTACGAGCGGAGCAGGCCCGTCTCGTAGTACGGGATGCCCTTCTCCGCGCAGAACTCCCGGGTGATCCGGGCGGCCCGCCCGAGTGCCGGGGTGGGCATGCTGGGGAAGAGGTGGTGCTCCACCTGGTAGTTGAGGCCGCCCATCACCGAGTCGAGGACCGGGCCGCCGCGGACGTTGCGCGAGGTGAGCACCTGGCGGCGCAGGAAGTCGAGCCTCATCTCCGGAGTCACCATCAGCATGCCCTTGTGGTTCGGGGCGAAGACGCAGCCCAGGTAGACGCCCAGCAGCGCCTGGTGCACGGCGAGGAAGGCGATCGCCTTGCCGACCGGCAGAACAGCGAAGACGAGGCCGAAGTAGGCCGCGAAGTGGACGACCAGCAGGGCGCCCTCCACCAGCGGCCGCTTCATCACCGGGCTGCGCAGCGCGCGGAAGCTGTTGAAGCTGAGGTTGAGGCCCTCCAGCAGGAGCAGCGGGAAGAACAGGTACGCCTGCCGGCGGCCGATGAACCGGGCGAGTCCGCTCGCCTGCCGGGCCTGCCGCTGGGACCACACGACGAGGTCGGGCGAGACGTCCGGGTCCCGTTCCTCGTGGTTCGGGTTGGCGTGGTGGCGGGTGTGCTTGTTCATCCACCAGCCGTAGCTCATGCCCATCAGCAGGTTGGCGGCGATCCGGCCGCCGATCTCGCTCGGCAGGCGCCGGTTGAACACCTGGCGGTGCGCCAGATCGTGTGAGAGCAGGCCGATCTGGGCGAAGACGACGGACATCGCCGCCGCCAGGCCGAGCTGCCACCAGGTGTCGCCCAGCGCGAAGAGTGCCCACCAGCCGCCGAGGAACGCGGCGAGCACCAGGCCGGCGCGGACGGCGTAGTAGCCGGGGCGCCGGTCGAGCAGGCCCTCGGCGGCTATCCGACGGCTCAACCGGGCGAAGTCGCTGCCGCCGCCCTCCGGCTGTGGGGCGGGGACGGCCTCGGGAGCCTTGGTCATCGTCACGGACTGTGTGGGCATGTCCCGAGTCTGGTTCCACGGGCGTCTGCGAAGAACGGGGAAAGCACCCGTCCCGTACGGGTGTTAACCCCCCGCGTCCGAGGGTGGCCACCGGGAAGGGGCGACACGCCGCATTCGGTGGAACGTCCGAGCTTGCCCCGGTCGGCGGGGCCAGGCTGTGCCCGTCGACCGCAGCTCCTCCCCGGATGACCGGATGACCGGATGACCGGATGACCGGATGACCGGCCGACGACCGACTCACCCGACAAGGAAGCACGCCATGCCCGCTGTGACGACGCGCGACGGTGTCGAGATCTACTACAAGGACTGGGGCAGCGGACGCCCGGTCGTCTTCATCCACGGCTGGCCGCTGAACGCGGACGCCTGGGAGGACCAGATGAAGCTGGTCGCCGACAACGGTTTCCGAGGCATCGCCCACGACCGCCGGGGCCACGGGCGATCCGGTCAGCCCTGGGGCGGCTACGACTTCGACACCTTCGCCGACGACCTGAACGACCTGATCACCGCGCTCGACCTGCGGGACGTGACGCTGGTGGGCCACTCCATGGGCGGCGGCGAACTCGCCCGGTACATCGGCCGCCACGGCACCGGCCGGATCGGCAAGGCGCTCCTGCTGTCGGCGATCCCTCCCCTGATGCTCAAGACCGACGGCAACCCCGAGGGCGTGCCGGGCGAGGTGTTCGACAGCATCCGGGGCGGCATCCTCAAGGAGCGCTCGCAGTTCTGGAAGGACTTCGCTCCGGCGTTCTTCGGCGCCAACCGCTCGGGAAGCAGCGTCACGCAGGGCAACCTGGACACCTACTGGCTCCTGGCCATGCAGCAGAGCATCAAAGCGGGCGTGGACTGCGTGACGGCGTTCGCGGAGACGGACTTCACCGAGGACCTGAAGAAGTTCGACGTCCCCACCCTCGTCGTGCACGGCGACGACGACCAGATCGTGCCGATCGACGCCACCGGCCGCAAGGCCGCGCAGATCATCCCCGACGCGGTCCTCAAGGTCTACGAGGGCGCCGGGCACGGCATCGCCGCCGTGCCCGGGCAGAAGGAACGGTTCAACCGGGATCTCCTCGACTTCCTCCAGAGCTGACCTCTCTGCGCACCGGCCCCGCATCGAGCGCCGCCGGGAAGTCGGGACCGGAGGGACCGGAGTGGCGGTCGAGATCGTGCCCGACGCGGGGCACTCGCTGCCGACCGACGACCGGGCGGCCGTCACCGAGGGGATCCCCGGCATGGCGGCGCGGCAGGTCGGTTGAGCCCCTCAGCGTCGCAGAACGGACTCAGGCCCGTCGCCGCCCCCGAGAACGGGAGTTCGACGACGGGCCCGGGGCCCACGCCACCGTCACGCCGCCTGACGCCGCGCCACCTGGCGGCGGACCGCCCAGACCGCTCCGCCGAGGACGAAGCCGTAGACGGACACCAGCCCGTGGCCGTTCTCCTGGGCGAGCCACATCGCCAGGCCCAGCGCCGGGACGCCGGCCGCCAGGGCGAGCTCCTTGGGCAGGCGGGTGCGGGTGAGGAAGGCGAGGGCGAGGGTGGCGCCGAGGAAGTAGGTGGCGCCGGAGCTGCCGGCGAAGTTGCGGGGGTCGGTGCTGGGGCCGCCACCGAAGCCGAGCAGGCTGTCGATCCGGCCGGGCAGCAGGATGCCGGCCAGGAAGAAGCCGAGGGTGAGCGGGCCGCCCCAGTACCACTGGGCGAGCGCGGCGACGGCGGCGAGGGTGACGAGGTTCCACAGGCCGCCGAAGAGGCCGCCGTTCTGCATGAAGACCGAGGTGAACTCGCGCCACCAGCCGGACTTGGCGGGGTCCGCGTCCAGCGCGTCCATGGCGCCGGACCAGACCAGCTGGAGCAGGACGCCACCGACGGCGACCGCGGTCAGGGCGACCGCCGCCCACGGGACCGGCCGCCCGCGCAGGGTGTTGCGACCGACCACGCCGAGCCCGCAGTTGACCATCATGACCATCAGCGCGGCCGTGGTCACGTTGAAGAGGATCGCCCCCATGCCTGCCACTCCCCCGGACTCCGGCGTTTTCCAACACCGTTCGAAATCTTCTGGCGCAAAGCTATCACAGTTTTCGAACGCTGTTTGAAAGCGATGTACGGTGGGCCCATGAAGCTCACCAAGGAGCGCATCGTCGACGCGGGCATGGCCGTATTCGCCGAGGTCGGCTACCAGAACCTGTCCATGCGCCAGGTCGCCGACCGACTCGACGCCCACGCCGGCAGCCTCTACTACCACGTACGCGACAAGGACGAACTGCTCGCCCTGATGGCCGACCGGGTCTGCCGCCGGGCCCACGACGCGGGCACCGAAGCCCTGGCCGCCCTCCCGCCCACCGCCACCTGGCAGGACCGCGTCGAGGCCCAGGCCACCGCCCTGCGCCTCGAAATCAAGCAGCACCCCGGCGGCGCCCAGCTCCTCGCCGAGAGCCCCGGCGCACTCAGCACCGGCGGCCTCGCCCTGATGGAACGCCTGCTGCGCACCCTCCTCGACGCCGGACTGCCCCCCGCCCACTGCGGCATCGCCGCCGACACCCTGCTCAGCCACGTCACCGGCTTCGTGCTCCAGGAACAGAACCCGCCGGCCGCCGCGCCCACCGTCACCGCCGAGCTCTACGCCGAACTCTGCGAGCGGTTCCCCCTGGTCATGGGCGAGTTGATCCCACGGCTGAGCCAGGACGAGAAGTTCGCGCGCAGCATCCGCCTGCTCTGTACGGGCTTCGCGGCGCTCTGCTAGCCGACGAAGACCGGCCAGACGGAATGGATCGGTAGATGTCGCCCGGGACACCACGGCGCCACTCCTGGAACCGGTCGAACCGGCGGATCCAGTCCGCGCGCCGGCCGCCCTCGGCCATGGTCTGGTGGCGTCGCCGCCGGGCCTGACCGCGCTCCGCAGCCGCTCGCTCCACAGCCGTACGACCGGCCCCGCGCCCTCCCGGTGCGGGGCCGGTCCCGTGCTCAGCCCTGCTGCGGCGGGCGGCGGCGCAGGCTGAGCAGCAGCAGGACCACCGCCGTCAGCACCGCCGAGGTCCGCAGCACGCCCGGGGCCATCGACCAGCTGAACTGGCCCAGCGGGGAGCCGGGTTGGACGGTGCCGCCACTCTGCTTGGCGTGATTCATCGCGAACAGGGTGGACGCGCTCATCGTGACCAGCGGGATGCCGAGGATCACGAACTTGCGCATCGCGTCGGAGATCTGACGGGTCAGATAGCCGAGCCCCCAGCCCGCCAGCATGGCCGGGAAGAAGCCGGACACCGCGCCGCCGACCAGCAGTCCGCAGGAGAGCAGGATCAGCGGGGACGGCTTGCGGGCGCCCTTGCCCGGGGCCTTGCCGACGGCGGGGGCGGCCTTCGCCTTCCTCTGCTTCCTCGGCTTCGTCCCGGCCTGTTCGGCGGCCGCGGCCGCGGCCGCCCGCGCGGCCTCCTCCTCCGCCCGCTGCTCGGGGACCGGCTTCGGCGCGGGCTGCGGCGTGTCCGAGAAGTCGAGCATCGTCATGGTCCACGGGCTCGAACTCTGCACCATCGGCGGCGGGATCACCTCCGAACCGGTCTCGGGCCCGGCGACACCCGGCAGGTCCAGCGACACGTTCGGGATGCCGCCGGTCGCGGCGGGAGCGGCCGACGGGCCGTACACACTGTCCTCGGACGCAACGCCGGGAACACCCGGGGCCGCGGCACCGTCACCGGACGAACCAGATGAACCGGATGAACCGGATGAACCGGATGAACCGGATGAACCGGACGAGTCCGCCGCCCCCGCCCGCTCACTCCAAGGCCCGCTCTTGCGCCACCACTCGCCGTCCGTCATCACCGACACCCCGCCTCGCCCGGCTCGCCCATTGAGAGCGCGGCCGCCCACCGAACCGCCCTCGGCCGTGACGCTACCCACCGTGCCCCGCCCGCGCGAGTCCGCCGCGATCACCCGTACGCATGGCTCCCCCGCAAGGGCGCCCGGCCGCACGAGGGGACCCCGTCGTCCGCCCACCCGACTAACCTAGGTCGAATGACCACACAGCAGGGCCCTCAACGCCAGGGCAGGACGCCCGCCGGCCCCCGCACCCTCGCCGAGGAACTGCGGGCACGCCCCGACGACGCGCTCGCCGCCCTGCTCCGCTCCCGCCCCGACCTGCTGAACCCCGTCCCCGGCGACCTCACCCAGCTGTCCGCCCGGCTGTCCTCGCGCGCCTCCGCGCTGCGCGCCCTGGAGCGGCTCGACCGCTTCACCCTGCAGGTCGCCGAGGCTCTGGCCACCGCCCCGGACGGCACCAGCCTGGCCACCGTGCGGACCCTGCTGACCGGCCCGAGCAAGGTCAAGCCACACCCCGGCGCGACCCCGCTCACCCCGGCCGACCGGTCCGCCGTCGCCACCGCGCTCCCCCGCGCGATCGCCACCCTGCGCGACCGGGCGCTGCTCTGGGGCCCGGACAACGGCCTGCGACTGGTCCTCGCCGTGCGCGAGGCGCTCGCCCCCACCGCCGCCAACCCCGGCCGCACCGGCCTCGGCCCGACCCTCGCCGAGGCCACCATCGGCATGTCCCCGGCCCGGCTGCAGCAGCTGCTCGCCTCGGCCGGGCAGCCGGCCACCCCGGACCCGGTCACCGCCGTCGCCGCCCTGACCTCCCTGCTCACCGACCGCACCCGCTGCGCCGCGCTGCTCGACACCGCCCCCGAGCCCGCGCTGCGGCTGCTGGAGCGGCTGGTCTGGGGCCCGCCCACCGGCACCGTCCCGGACGCCACCCGCCCGGTCACCGCCGAGGACGCGCAGAGCCCGGTCGAGTGGCTGCTCGCCCGCGGCCTGCTGCTGCCCACCAGCCCGGGCAGCGTCGTGCTGCCGCGCGAGCTGGCGCTGCACCTGCGCGGCGGCCGCACCCACCGCACCGTCGAACCGGTGCAGCCCGAGCCCGCGCCCGCCGCCGCCCCGCGCGATCCACAGGCCGTGGACGGCGTCGCGGCCGGCCAGGCGCACACCGCCGTGAAGACCGTCGAGGAACTGCTGGACGCCTGGGGCCTCACCCCACCGCCCACCCTGCGGGCCGGCGGCCTCGGCGTACGGGACCTCAAGCGCACCGCCCAGACCCTGGAGACCACCGAGCGGCTGGCCGCCTTCTGGCTCGAACTCGCCTACACGGCGGGCCTGCTGGCCCCCGACGGCGAGGCCGACGAGTGCTGGGCGCCGACCCCCGGGTACGACAGCTGGCTGCAGCTGGACACCGCCGAGCGCTGGTCCGTGCTGGCCACCGCCTGGCTCACCGCCACCCGGGTGTCCGCCCTCACCGGCACCCCGGACGGCAAGGGCAAGCCGCGCGCCGCCCTCGGCCCCGAACTGGACCGCACCCTCGCCCCGTCCGTCCGCCGCGCCACCCTCGCCCTGCTCGCCGAACTGCCGCCCGGCACCCCGGCCACCGCCGAGGAGCTGCTGCCCACCCTGCGCTGGCAGCGCCCACTGCGCGGCGGCCCGACCGGCCCGGACGGCCGCGAGCTGCGCGACGACCTCACCACCTGGACCCTCGCCGAGGCCGAACTCCTCGGCATCACCGGCCGCGGCGCCCTCGCCGCCCCCGGCCGCGCGCTGCTCACCGCCGAGTCCGACCCGGCCGAGGTGCTGGCCCCGCTGCTGCCGCAGCCGCTGGACCACGTGATCCTGCAGCCCGACCTCACCGCGATCGCCCCCGGCCCGCTGCTCACCCCGCTCGCCCAGGCGCTCGCGCTCTGCGCCGACATCGAGTCCAAGGGCGGCGCCACCGTCTACCGGTTCACCCCGGGCTCCGTCCGCCGCGCCCTGGACGCCGGACGCACCGCCGCCGACCTGCAGACCTTCCTGGCGCAGCACAGCCGTACACCCGTCCCGCAGCCGCTCAGCTACCTGATCGACGACGTCGCCCGCCGCCACGGCGTCCTGCGGGTCGGCGCCGCCTCCTCCTACCTGCGCTGCGACGACCCGTCGCTGCTCGGCGAGGTGCTCGCCGACCGCCGCGCCGCCGACCTGCGGCTGCGGCTGCTCGCCCCCACCGTCCTCGCCTCCCAGGCCGCCCCGGACGTGCTGCTCGCCGCCCTGCGCACGATGGGCTACGCCCCGGCCGCCGAGTCCGCCGAGGGCGACGTGCTGATCACCCGCCCGGACAGCCACCGCACCCCGCCCCGGACGGCACCCACGCCCGTCCCCGACGGCCCGCCCAGCCCGGACGACACCCTGCTCGCCGCCGCCATCAAGGCCATCCGGGCCGGCGACCGCGCCGCCACCGCCTCCCGCCGCGAGCCCACCCCCGACCCGCGCCAGCTCCCCCGCACCGCCGCCGCCGAGACCCTGGCCGCCCTGCAGACGGCCGTCCTGCTCGGCGAGCGGATGTGGATCGGCTACCTCAACGCCGAGGGCATCGCCAGCCAGCGCATCATCGACCCGGTCAAGGTCGAAGGCGGCTTCGTCACCGCCTTCGACCACCACGCCGACGAACTGCGCACCTTCGCCCTCCACCGCATCACCGGCGTCGCCGAGCTGGACGAATAAGGAAAGGGTGGCGGGGCGTCAGTGCCCCTGCCCCTCCTTCATCTTCTCCTTGACGGCCTGGTCCGCCAGGCTGCCGATCTGCCCCTGCCCGACCGGCAGTTCACCCCCGCTGACCACGTCCGCCAGCAGGAACCCGGGCGCGGCGAGCGGCCCGCCCGGCCCCTCCCCGATCCCTGCGAGGGCGTGCGCCGAGCCGGCGGAGGAGGCGGTGGCCGCGAAGGCCGTGCCCATCAGGGCGAGGGCGGCGAAAACGCGCTTCGAGTTCTTCATGACCAGCTCAACGAGCGAGTACGGACGGTGGTCACTCGACGGCGTCGTGGGCGTCTTCGAGTACGACACCGACGCCGGCGGCAAGGCCACCGGCAAGCTCCACGAGTGGAAGTGGCCCCACACGTTCCGCGCGAAATGAGCGACACTGAAGGGTCTGCGTCAATCCAGCCTGTCAGCCAGTGGAGGGCTCCCCCGCGTGAACGACGGACCGCTCATCGTCCAGAGCGACAAAACTCTTCTCCTGGAGATCGACCACCCCAAGGCCGCCGACTGCCGCCGCGCCATCGCGCCGTTCGCCGAGTTGGAGCGGGCGCCCGAGCACGTGCACACGTATCGGGTGACCCCGCTCGGGCTGTGGAACGCGCGGGCGGCCGGGCACGACGCCGAGCAGGTGGTGGACGCCCTGGTGACGTACTCGCGCTACCCGGTGCCGCACGCGCTGCTGGTGGACGTGGCCGACACCATGGGGCGCTACGGCCGGCTCCAGCTGGTCAAGCACCCGACGCACGGGCTGGTGCTCACCACCACCGACCGGCCGGTGCTGGAGGAGGTGCTGCGCTCCAAGAAGATCGTGCCGCTGGTCGGCGCCCGGGTCGACCCGGACACCGTGGTGGTGCACCCCTCCGAGCGCGGGCAGATCAAGCAGGTGCTGCTCAAACTCGGCTGGCCCGCCGAGGACTTCGCCGGGTACGTGGACGGCGAGGCGCACCCGATCGACCTGGACGAGGACGGCTGGCAGCTGCGCCCGTACCAGGCGCAGGCCGTCGAGGGCTTCTGGCACGGCGGCTCGGGCGTGGTGGTGCTGCCCTGCGGCGCCGGCAAGACGCTGGTCGGCGCGGCCGCGATGGCGCACGCCAAGTCGACGACGCTGATCCTGGTCACCAACACCGTCTCGGCCCGCCAGTGGAAGCACGAACTGGTCAAGCGCACCTCGCTCACCGAGGACGAGATCGGCGAGTACAGCGGGACGAGGAAGGAGATCCGCCCGGTCACCATCGCCACCTACCAGGTGATGACGACCAAGCGGAAGGGCGTCTACGCGCACCTGGAGCTGTTCGACGCCCGCAACTGGGGCCTGGTGGTCTACGACGAGGTGCACCTGCTGCCCGCGCCGGTGTTCAAGTTCACCGCCGACCTGCAGGCCCGCCGCCGGCTCGGCCTGACCGCCACGCTGGTGCGCGAGGACGGCCGCGAGGGCGACGTGTTCAGCCTGATCGGCCCGAAGCGCTTCGACGCCCCGTGGAAGGAGATCGAGGCGCAGGGCTACATCGCTCCCGCCGACTGCTGCGAGGTGCGGGTCACCCTGACCGACTCCGAGCGGCTCGCCTACGCCACCGCCGAGCCGGAGGAGCGCTACCGCTTCTGCGCCACCACGGCGACCAAGCGGCGGGTGGTGGAGGCGCTGGTCAAGAAGCACGAGAAGGACCAGACGCTGATCATCGGCCAGTACATCGACCAGCTGGACGAGCTCGGGGAGGTCCTGGACGCCCCCGTGATCAAGGGCGAGACCAGCAACGCCCAGCGCGAGAAGCTCTTCGACGCGTTCCGCAACAAGGAGATCAGCGTCCTGGTGGTGTCCAAGGTCGCGAACTTCTCGATCGACCTGCCCGAGGCCACCGTGGCCATCCAGGTCTCCGGGACCTTCGGCTCCCGCCAGGAGGAGGCCCAGCGCCTCGGCCGCGTCCTGCGCCCCAAGGCGGACGGGCATGGGGCGCACTTCTACTCGGTGGTCGCCCGGGACACCGTGGACCAGGACTTCGCCGCCCACCGGCAGCGCTTCCTGGCGGAGCAGGGGTACGCGTACCGCATCATCGACGCGGACGACGTGCTGTAACCGTAGGAACGTTCAGTAGCGGACACCGTCGCGCCCGAGGAAGATCACGCGCGCGGCGGTGTCCAGGGCGATACCGACGTTGCGGACGACGGCGCTCAGCGGGTTGCGGTGGCGGCCCTGGACGGCGGTCGCGCCGGCCGGACCCGAACGGGAGGTGCTGTTCTGGGTGCTCATGTCTTCAACGGTAGGCACCCGACCGGCCCCCGGCATCACTCCAAAGGCCGTATCCACCAGGACGGCGGTCGTCCTCCAGGTGTAGGGCACCCCCTGAGACCTGCAGGGCTGGAACCCTGAGACGGACGGGTCTAAGATCGTCCGCCTGCCCCCTCCCGAACCGTGGTACCTGGCGGTGTCCCGCAGGCAGCCGGGGGAGGTGCCGACCGCACGGCAACCGGTCGGCTGTACTCACCGTGAGCTCCATCGATCCGCTGCGCCCGCGACCGGGGCAGCCGGGAAGGTTCGCTGTGCCCGCCACCCCCACCACCGACCCCCTCCAGCGCGAACGCGACCACCTGGCCGCGTCCCGGTCCGCGCTGCGAGCGATGCGCGAGGACGTCCAGTCGCTCGACCTGCGCGACGTGACCGGCACCTGGGTGTCCGCCGTCATCCTCCAGAACCAGATCGAGGCCAGGATCGCCGCCCTGGCCGACCTCTCCGACACCCCGCTGTTCTTCGGCCGCCTCGACTACCTCCACGCGATCAGCGAGGAGCTCAGCGAGGGCGGCGGAGGGGAGAGCTTCTACATCGGCCGCCGCCACGTCCACGACGCCGACGGCGACCCGATGGTGATCGACTGGCGCGCGCCGGTCTCCCAGCCGTTCTACCGGGCCAGCCGCGCCGAGCCGATGGACGTCGAGCGCCGCCGCCGCTTCGGCTACACCGGCGGCGAACTCACCGCCTACGAGGACGAGCACCTCACCGACCCCGCCGCAGAGACATTTTCCGGCTCCGCCGGGGGCTCGACCACCTCCGCCCTGCTCGCCGCCGAGATCGAGAAGCCCCGCGTCGGCCCGATGCGCGACATCGTCGCCACCATCCAGCCCGAACAGGACGAGATCGTCCGCTCCGACGTCACGGGCACCATCTGCGTCCAGGGGGCGCCCGGCACCGGGAAGACCGCCGTCGGCCTGCACCGTGTCGCCTACCTGCTGTACGCGCACCGCGAGCGCCTGGCCCGGACCGGCACCCTGGTGATCGGCCCGAACACCGCCTTCCTCTCCTACATCGAGCAGGTGCTCCCGGCCCTCGGCGAGCTGGACGTCGCCCAGGCCACCGTGCAGCAGCTGGTCGCGCACGTCGAGGTGAAGGGCGAGGACGACCCGGAGGCGGCCCGGCTGAAGGGCGACGCCCGGATGGCCGAGGTGCTGCGCCGGGCGGTGCGGGCGGGCATCACGCTGCCCACCGAGCCCTGCGTGGTGGTCCGCGGCTCCCGCCGCTGGCGCGTCCCGGTGTACGAACTGGTCGAGATCATCGAGGAGTTGAAGGGCCGCGAGGTCCGCTACGGCGCCGCCAGGGACGCCCTGCCGCAGCGCATCGCGCACGCCGTGCTGCTGAAGATGGAGCAGGGCGGCGAGGCCCCGGACGACCGGGTGCAGGACGCGGTGGCCCGCAACAGCGCGGTCAAGGCCGTGGTCAAGGAGTGCTGGCCGGCCGTCGACCCGGCCAAGCTGGTGCTGAGGCTGCTCTCCGAGCCGGAGTTCCTGGCCGAGTGCGCCGAGGGCGTGCTCACCCCCGAGGAGCAGCGGGCGCTGCTGTGGCCCAAGCCCGGCCGCTCGGTGAAGACCGCTCGCTGGACGCCGGCCGACGCCGTCCTGGTGGACGAGGCGACGGACCTGGTGCAGCGCACGCCCTCGCTCGGGCACGTGGTGCTGGACGAGGCCCAGGACCTCTCCCCGATGCAGTACCGCGCGGTCGGCCGCCGCTGCACCACCGGCTCGGCGACCGTCCTCGGCGACCTCGCCCAGGGCACCACCCCGTGGGCGACGGCGAGTTGGCCGGACGCCCTGCACCACCTGGGCAAGCCGGAGGCGCACGTCGAGGAGCTGACCAAGGGCTTCCGGGTGCCGGAGGAGGTCATCGCGTACGCCTCCCGGCTGCTCCCGGCGATCGCCCCGGGCCTGGCCCCGGCGACCTCGGTCCGCGACACCCCCGGCTCGCTGGTGATCCGCCGGATCACCGAGTGGGAACAGGCCGTCCTGGACGCCTGCCGGGAGGCGCTGGAGCACGAGGGCTCGACCGGCCTGATCGCCGCCGACGCCCGGATCCCGCAGCTCGCCGAGCTGCTCGCCGCAGCCGGGCTGCCGTACCTCTCCCCCGGCACCGAGACCAGCACCGAGGCCCGGCTGACCCTCGTGCCGGCCTCGCTGGCCAAGGGTCTGGAGTACGACTACGTGGTGCTGGACGA
The DNA here is from genome assembly GCF_055560875.1 of Kitasatospora sp. NPDC023118. Taxonomy (NCBI): domain Bacteria; kingdom Bacillati; phylum Actinomycetota; class Actinomycetes; order Kitasatosporales; family Streptomycetaceae; genus Kitasatospora; species Kitasatospora sp. NPDC023118. Next base: position 14,765 of record NZ_JBVHHW010000005.1, on the reverse strand, counting down.
GCCGGCCGCGGTGATCGCCGGCGAGCCGGACGAGCGGACCGGCCTGCGCCGGCTGTACGTGGCGCTCACCCGTGCGGTCTCCGGCCTGACGGTGCTGCACAGCGAGCCGCTGCCCGAGCAGCTCCGGTAGCGCGGAACGGGGCCGGCCCGGCGAACCGGACCGGCCCCACGTGCGCTCAGGCGTCGATCAGCGCCCGCCACTCGGCGACCTTGGCCGCGTCGACGGGCGTCCGCCAGCCGTCGGCCCGCACCGCGCCGCCGACGTGGAAGGCGTCGAAGTCCTCCGCCCGCAGCTCTTTGAGGTGCTCGGCCCGCAGACCGCCGCCGATCAGGATCCGCTGGGTGTACCCGGGCCCGCCCGCGCGGGCCAGCTCGGCGACCAGCACCTCCCGCCCGGCGTCCACCCCGGCGGCCGCGCCGGAGGTGAGGAAGGTGTCCAGCCCGGGCAGCGCGCCGACGGCGGCGCGCAGGGCGGCCCGGTCGGCGCTGTGGTCGATCGCCCGGTGGAAGGTCCAGCGGCAGCCGGCGATCGCCTCGGCGACGGCCGTGGTGGCGGCCAGGTCGACGGCGCCGTCGGGGTCCAGGAAGCCGAGGACGAACTCCTCGGCCCCCTCGGCCCGCAGGGCGGCGGCCCGGGCGCACAGCTCGTCCAGGTCGCCGGGGGCGAAGCCGTCCCGGATCCGCAGCATGACGCGCAGCGGGATGCCGACGGCGGCCCGGATCCGGGCGAAGTCCTCGACGGACGGGGTGAGTCCGTCGGCGGCCATGTCGGTGACCAGTTCGAGCCGGTCGGCGCCGCCCGACTCGGCAGCCTGGGCGTCCTGGGGCGTCAGCGCGATGACTTCGAGAATTGGTCTAGACATGTGAGACAGCCTGCCACATCCGGCCGCCCCCGGCGACCCCACCACCCGAACGCTCAAGCCAGTTGGCGCCCGCCCGGGCCCTTCCGAGGGCCGACCACGGCCAGCGCGACCGCCACCGCGACCGTCAACCCGGCCATCGGCAGCAGCTTCCAGGCCCCGCCCTCCTGCTGCCAAAGCCCGTGCAGGTTGACACTGAACGCCCACGGCAGGGCGGCGAGCCCAGGAACGGCCACCAGGTACCAGCCGCGCACCGCCGTCAGCGCCATCAGCAGCGGGACGACGATCATCAACGCGCGCCACTGCGGGTCTAGCTGGTACCAGCTGGTGTAGACGTTGTCCGCGAACGCCGCCACCGGGGTCAGCACCGCCGCGGCCAGCAGCAGGCCCCGCTCCCGCCAGGTCGGCACCGGCAGCGCGTCCTTCGGCGCGGCCACCAGCAGCAGGGCCCAGAGCACGAACGGGCCGTCCCACTGGAAGGCGTAGAGGAAGTACCAGAGCGGCTGGAGGACGTGCGGACTGCTCACCGACCACACCAGGTCGGCCACGGCCGCCAGCGCCGACACCCCGGCCAGCAGCTTCGCCGCCGTCCACCGCCCGAGCAGCGCGGCGACGGCGGAGAGCATCGCCGCCCCCAGCAGCGCCCAGTAGGGCAGGAGGTGCAGCGACCCCCAATACCCGTGCGCCACACCGGACTGCAGGTAGCTCAGCAGCGCCTGGCCCGCCGCCAGACCACCGGCAGCCCCGGCCACCAGCGGCGCGGTCAGCGCCGCCAGCCGCCCGCCCGGCGAGGTCGAGGTCAGCCCGGTCCGCATCCGCAGCCCGTACGCGCCCAGGTCGAAGAGCTCCCGGATCTTGGCGAACGTGCCCGCCTCCGCCGTGGTGTCGGCGAAGACGACGGCCAGCTCGTCGCCGCGCTCGCGGCGGTAGCGGCCCGGGTAGAGCGCCAGCGCGGTCCGCACGGCAACAGTCGATTCATTCACGCGAAGGCCCCCCTGACCCTCGGACTGACAACGGCGACGGAGAGTCGGCGCTCCGCCTCGGTGGCCACGGCGCGCAGCCGCTCGGCCTCGGTGGCCAGCGCGCCCCGACCGGTGTCGGTCAGCGCGTAGGTACGCCGGGCACGGCCGTCCACGACCTCCTCGGCGGCGACCTCGATCAGGCCCTGGCCCAGCAGCCGGTCGAGCGCGCCGTAGAGCGTGCCGGTACGCATCTTGACCCGGCCGTCCGAGATCGCGGCGATTTCCTGGATGAGCGCGTAGCCGTGCCTCGGGGCGTCGGCCAGCGCGGTGAGCAGAAGCAGCGTCGGCTCCTGCATGGAGCGTTCTGTCATGTGTCTACATATATCGCTGCCCGGCATATCCCGTCCACCGGAACCAGCCGCCAGAATGGGCCGCATGCCCACCGCGACCGAAGACCTGCTCCCCGCCTGGACCGCCCTGCTGCACCGCCGCGGTGCCACCGACGACCCCGAACCGTACGGACGGGAGCTGCTGCGCCGCTGGTCAGAGCCGCAGCGCCGCTACCACACCCCCGAGCACCTGCGCGCGGTCCTACGGCACGTCGACGAGCTCGCCGGGCACGCCGCCGACCCGGACGCCGTCCGGCTCGCCGCCTGGTTCCACGACGCCGTCTACCGGCCCGACCGCACCGAGAACGAGGAGCGCAGCGCCGCCCTGGCCGTCCGCGCGCTGACCGCCGCCGGCCTGCCCGCCGGGCAGGTCGCCGAGGTCGAGCGGCTCGTCCTGCTCACCGTCACCCACGACCCCGCCCCGGGCGACCGCGACGGCGAGGTGCTCTGCGACGCGGACCTCGCCGTCCTCGGCGGCTCCCCCGGGGCGTACGCGGCGTACGCGGCCGCCGTCCGGGAGGAGTACGCCTTCGTCCCGGAGCCGGACTTCCGCGCGGGCCGGGCCGCCGTGCTGCGCCAACTCCTCGCGCTCCCGGCGCTCTACCGCACCCCCACCGCCCGCGAGCGCTTCACCGCGACCGCCCGCACCAACCTGACGGCCGAGCTCAAGGGGCTCGAAAACTAGACCAGCTTGCCCACCGGCGCCACCACCGCGCCCCGCTTGCCGCACACCCAGTGCGGCTCCGGCCCCAACTCCGGCTCCACGCCGAGCGCGTGCGGGTCCCCGTCGGCCGCGCAGTCGGTGCACAGCGGCCACCGCCCGTACGCCTCCAGCAGCGCGTCCTGGACGTCCTGGGCAACCAGCCCGAGCACGTACTCGGTGCCGTCCGGCCACTGCTCCAACCACCAGCGGCGGTGCGTGACGGCCTGCTCCACCAGCGAGACGACGGCGGCGTCCGCCACGTCGCGCGCGGTGAGGTCGGCCAGGATCAGTGCCCGCGCGTTGTGCAGGGCGGTCTCGATGTCGTCGGAAGCCATCCGTCCATCCTCCCCCGAAACTCCCACTGCCCGAAACGCCGCGTGGGCGGCCCCCCGAAGGGAGCCGCCCACGCGGACGGGGAATCAACCGATCCGATCGAAGCGATCAGGATCAGAAGTCCATGTCACCGCCCGGCATGCCGCCGCCGGCGGCCGCGGCGGCCTTCTCCGGCTTGTCGGCGATGACGGCCTCGGTGGTGAGGAACAGCGCCGCGATGGAGGCGGCGTTCTGCAGCGCGGAGCGGGTGACCTTGGCCGGGTCGATGATGCCCGCGGCGACCAGGTCGACGTACTCGTTGGTGGCGGCGTTCAGGCCGTGACCGGCGGGGAGGTTGCGCACCTTCTCCACCACGACGCCACCCTCCAGGCCGGCGTTGGTCGCGATCTGCTTGATCGGGGCCTCCAGCGCGACCTTGACGATGTTGGCACCGGTGGCCTCGTCGCCGTCCAGCTCCAGCTTGTCGAAGGCGACACCGGCCTGCAGCAGGGCGACGCCACCACCGGCGACGATGCCCTCCTCGACGGCGGCCTTGGCGTTGCGGACGGCGTCCTCGATGCGGTGCTTGCGCTCCTTGAGCTCCACCTCGGTGGCCGCGCCGGCCTTGATGACGGCCACGCCGCCGGCCAGCTTGGCGAGGCGCTCCTGGAGCTTCTCGCGGTCGTAGTCCGAGTCGCTGTTCTCGATCTCGGCGCGGATCTGGTTCACGCGACCGGCGACCTGCTCGCTGTCGCCGCCACCGTCGACGATGGTGGTCTCGTCCTTGGTGATGACCACCTTGCGGGCGGTGCCCAGCAGGTCGATACCGGCGTTCTCCAGCTTGAGGCCGACCTCCTCGGAGATCACGGTGCCGCCGGTGAGGATGGCGATGTCGCCGAGCATGGCCTTGCGGCGGTCGCCGAAGCCCGGGGCCTTGACGGCGACGGACTTGAAGGTGCCGCGGATCTTGTTCACGACCAGGGTCGACAGGGCCTCGCCCTCGACGTCCTCGGCGATGATGACGAGCGGCTTGCCGCTCTGCATGACCTTCTCCAGCAGCGGGAGCAGGTCCTTGACCGAGCCGATCTTGGAGTTGGCGATGAGGATGTACGGGTCCTCGAAGGTCGCCTCCATGCGCTCCAGGTCGGTGGCGAAGTAGGCGGAGATGTAGCCCTTGTCGAAGCGCATGCCCTCGGTGAGCTCGAGCTCCAGGCCGAAGGTGTTGCTCTCCTCGACGGTGATGACGCCTTCCTTGCCGACCTTGTCCATGGCCTCGGCGATGAGCTCGCCGATCTGGGTGTCAGCGGCGGAGATGGAGGCGGTGGAGGCGATCTGCTCCTTGGTCTCCACGTCCTTGGCCTGGGCCAGCAGCTGGTCCGAGACGGCGGCGACGGCCTTCTCGATGCCGCGCTTCAGGGCCATCGGGTTGGCGCCGGCGGCGACGTTGCGCAGACCCTCGCGGACCAGGGCCTGGGCCAGCACGGTGGCGGTGGTGGTGCCGTCACCCGCGACGTCGTCGGTCTTCTTGGCGACCTCCTTGACGAGCTCGGCGCCGATCTTCTCGTACGGGTCCTCGAGCTCGATCTCCTTGGCGATGGAGACACCGTCGTTGGTGATCGTGGGGGCGCCCCACTTCTTCTCCAGCACGACGTTGCGACCCTTGGGGCCGAGCGTGACCTTCACTGCGTCGGCGAGCTGGTTCATGCCACGCTCAAGGCCGCGGCGAGCTTCCTCATCAAAGGCGATGATCTTGGCCATCTGAAGTGGTCCTCCGGGACACGGTCGACTGCTCGGACCAAGGGGTGCCCGCGACGGACGGCCCTGGTGTGCGGGGGTCCATTCCCCTACCGCTCCCGGGGGCCTCACCGACCCGGTCCGCTGTCACTCTCACGCTGTGAGTGCTAACGCCAATGATTAGCACTCCGGGTGGTCGAGTGCAAGCCCAATCGGCAACCCGCGAGCCGCCGTCGAGCCCCGTCCGCGCTCGCGGACGGGGACGCGAACGGGCCCGCACGACGCGTGTCGTGCGGGCCCGTCGAGAAGCAGGAGGTCCACCAGCGGTGGGCCGTGCCGAGCTCCTGGAGTCGGAAGGGGTCAGACCGCCGCGCGAACCATGTCCGCCTGCGGGCCCTTCTGTCCCTGAGAGATCTCGAACTCGACCCGCTGGCCCTCCTCGAGGGTGCGGTAGCCGTCCATCTGGATCGCGCTGTAGTGGACGAAGACGTCCGCACCACCGTCGACCGCGATGAAGCCGTAGCCCTTCTCCGCGTTGAACCACTTGACGGTGCCCTGAGCCATTCCGAACTCCCCTAGTGCTGTGCTGGCCCTTCACGTGCCCGCAGGTCGCGGGCCCGGGTCTGGTTGAAGGCCGGCCCGGGGAACCCCCCCTGAGCGCAGCCGTGCACGCCGCAATCCTCCGCACAGAAAGCCGAACGGCTTCCGATGGGCGGTCGATTACGCCGACCGCCGCTGAATGTATCCGGATCGACGCCCTCTGCAACAGGGCCAGCCGCCAGGAATTCCATGGGCCCGTCGAGAGACAAGGCCGAACAAACCGGGATGAAATCGGCATTTCATGCCGGACATAGCGGACGAATTACCCAAACCCCCGCAGGAATTCTGACATCTGCCTGACATGTTTCACGGCCCGGGACGCGAGCCGGTCTCAGCGTCCGGACGACCTCCGGCCAAGCACTGCGCGAGTCGGAAGGGGAGCCCCGTTCCCAGCAGAGCCACACTCTACTCCGACTTGACCCGGAAATATTCCCGCCGAAATGCCAGCGACCGCCCGCACATACGGAGAGTCGAATTCCGTACGTACGGGCGGCCGGGAAGCGGGATGCGACGGCTCAGCAGCCGCCGGCCACCGCCGGAATGATCGAGACGTTCGCGCCGTCCTTGATCTCGGTCGCCAGGCCCTCGGCGAACCGCACGTCGTCGTCGTTCACGTACACGTTGACGAAGCGGCGCAGCTTTCCGGTGTCGTCCAGGATCCGGGCGGAGATGCCCGCGTGGTTCTGCTCCAGGTCGGCGATGACCTCGGCCAAGCTGGCCCCCTCGGCGGTCACCTCGGCCGCGCCGCCGGTGTAGGCGCGCAGGATGGTGGGGATGCGGACTTTGGCGCTCATGGCTCTCCTAGCGGGGGTGGGGGTGGTTCAGACGGACGCGAGACCGGCGGAGCGGAAGGACTCCAGCGTCGGGCGGATGACGGCGGTCATCCCGGCGTCGGAGACGGCGTCCAGCGTCTTCAGGCCGTCGCCGGTGTTGATCGCGACGGTCTCCTTGGCCGGGTCCAGCTGACCGGTCTCGACCAGCTTCTTCAGCACGCCGACGGTCACCCCGCCCGCGGTCTCCGCGAAGATCCCCTCGGTCCGGGCCAGCAGCCGGATCGCCGCCACGACCTCTTCGTCCGTGACGTCCTCGACCGCCCCGCCGGTCCGGCGGGCGATGTCCAGCACGTACGGGCCGTCCGCCGGGTTGCCGATCGCCAGCGACTTGGCGATGGTGTCCGGCTTGACCGGCTTGATCACGTCCCGGCCCGCCTTGAACGCGGCCGACACCGGCGAGCAGCCCTCGGCCTGGGCGCCGAAGATCCGGTACGGCCGGTCCTCCACCAGGCCGAGCTTGATCAGCTCCTGCAGCCCCTTGTCGATCTTCGTCAGCTGCGAGCCCGAGGCGATCGGGATGACGACCTGCTCCGGCAGCCGCCAGCCGAGCTGCTCGCAGATCTCGTACGCCAGCGTCTTGGAGCCCTCGCCGTAGTACGGACGCAGGTTGACGTTCACGAAACCCCAGCCCTCGCCGGCCGGGTCCCCGATCAGCTCCGAGCAGAAGCGGTTCACGTCGTCGTAGTTGCCGTCGATGCCCACCAGCTCGCCGCCGTACACCCCGGCCATCACGACCTTGCCCTGCTCCAGGTCGTGCGGGATGAAGACGCAGGACCTGAACCCGGCCCGAGCCGCCGCCGCGCCCACCGCGCCGGCCAGGTTGCCGGTCGAGGAGCAGGACAGCGTGGTGTACCCGAACGCCCGGGCCGCCTCGATGGCGCAGGCCACCACCCGGTCCTTGAAGGAGTGCGTCGGGTTCCCGGAGTCGTCCTTCACGTGCAGCGGAGCGGTGAACCCGAGCTCCCGGCCCAGGTTGTCCGCCTTCACCAGCGGGGTCCACCCCGGGTTCAGGTTCGGCTTGGCCGCCACGTCGGCCGGGACCGGCAGCAGCGGCGCGTAGCGCCAGATGGACGCCGGACCGGCCTCGATCCGCTTGCGCAGCTCCTCGGCGCGCTCGCTCCCGAACTCGTACGCGATCTCCAGCGGCCCGAAGCACTCCAGGCAGGCGAAGCTGGGGCCGAGCGGGAAGCGGGTGCCGCACTCCCGACAGGACAGGGCGGCGGCGGGGCCGAGGTCAACGGGTGGGGGTCCCCCCGGCCGAAGGCTGGGGGAGGGTGCGGCAGTGTCGACAGCCATGATGGCGGAGGCCTCTCTCCTCATCTTCCCCGTGACGCGGTCGCGCCACAGGCCGGAATTGGCACCTGTCCCGCCGGGGCCTGTGGACAGCCGAGCGAGAAGGTTGCCGGGACGTCAACGGGCCGTTCCCTCAGTCCCTCTGGATGAGCTTGTGAAGTTGTGGTTCAGCGGCGACCCCGGCGTGCGAGGGTCCGACCGCTGTACGAAGACTGTATCCGAAGGCGTCAGCCCTGAAAGGGACCGTCCGCCACGCGAGACGGCCTGTTCCACCCGACCCCGCCGAGGAGATTCACCGTGCCCGCCGAACCGACCCCCGCACTCCTCCCGCAGGCGGAGTCCTGGCTGCGCCGCCGCTCGTGGAGCGCGGCCGACCGGCCGGTTCACACCCTGCTGGAGGCCAAGCGGCGCACCCGGCAGACCGTCAGCGTCGTCCTCCCCGCACTCGACGAGGAGGCCACCGTCGGCGACATCGTCCGCACCGTCCGGCGCGAACTGATGGACCGGCTTCCTCTGGTCGACGAACTGGTCGTACTCGACTCCGGCTCCACCGACGCCACCGCCACCGTCGCCGCCGAGGCCGGCGCCCGGGTGGAACAACGGGACGCCATCCTGCCCCGGCTGCCCGCCGTCCCCGGCAAGGGCGAAGTGCTCTGGCGCTCGCTGCTGGTCACCCACGGCGACATCGTCTGCTTCGTCGACGCCGACCTGCGCGAGTTCGACCCCGCCTTCGTCTCCGGCATCCTCGGCCCCCTGCTCACCGAACCCGACATCCACCTGGTCAAGGCCATGTACGACCGCCCCCTCGAAACAGAGTCCGGCGCGATCGTCCCCGCCGGCGGTGGCCGGGTCACCGAACTCGTCGCCCGCCCCCTGCTCAACCTCCACTGGCCGGAACTCGCCGGTTTCGTCCAGCCCCTCGGCGGCGAGTACGCGGCTCGCCGCTCACTGCTCGAACGGCTGCCCTTCCCCACCGGCTACGGCGTCGAACTCGGCCTCCTGGTCGACGCGTTGGAGCTGGTCGGCCTGGACGCCCTGGCCCAGGTCGACGTCGGCGTCCGACACCACCGCCACCAGGACGGCCAGGCCCTCGGCCGGATGGCCGCCACCATCTACCGCACCGCCCTGGAACGCCTCGACCGCACCCACCGCCTCAAGGCCTCCGCCGACCTGGTCCACCCCCACCTCACCCAGTTCACCCGCGACCCGGAAACCCGCGCCTTCACCGCCCACAGCCACCCGGTGACCGCCCTGGAACGCCCCCCGATGCACACCGTGCCCGAATACGCGACCCGGCACTGAAACGTTTGCCGACCCAAGCCCCCGGCAAGATGCCAACCATGGGCGATCTCACGACCGAACGTTCGAGCGCGACCGGCACCGCCCCCGTCCTGGTGGCCTCCAACCGGGGACCGGTGTCGTTCAGCACCGCCGACGACGGCACGCTGACCCTGCGCCGCGGCGGCGGAGGCCTCGTCTCCGGCCTCTCCGCGATCGACGACCCGAACGCCGTCTGGGTGTGCGCCGCCCTCAGCGACGCCGACCGCCGAGCCGCGAGAGAAGCCCCCGACGGCCGCCTCGACCAGGCCGGCCACGACGTCGGCGGCCAGGCCGTACGGATGCTGGACATCGACCCGGAGACCTTCGCCCACGCCTACAACGGCGTCGCCAACTCCACCCTCTGGTTCATCCACCACCTGCTCTACGCGACGCCCACCGCGCCCTCCTTCGACGCGGGCTTTCGCACCGAATGGGCCGCCTACCAGGCCTACAACACGGCCTTCGCCGAGGCCCTGGCCGCCGAAGCCGCCCCGAACGCCGCGGTCCTCGTCCAGGACTACCACCTCTCCCTGGCCCCGGCCCTGCTCCGCGCGGCCCGCCCCGACCTGCGGATCGGCCACTTCTCCCACACCCCCTGGGCCCCGCCCGAGTACTACCGGATACTCCCCGACGACGCCGCCCGCGCCGTCCTCACCGGCATCCTCGGTGCCGACCGGGCCGGCTTCCTCACCGAACGCTGGGCCCGCGCCTTCGCCGCCTGTTGCGAGGACCTGCTCGGCGCGACGGTCGACCACGACACGCTCACCGTCACCCACGCAGGCCGCACCACCCGGCTGGGCGTGCACGCCCTGGGCGCCGACGCCGACTTCCTCCGCGAACGCGCCCACCGTCCCGACGTGGACGAGCGCCTCGCCGCCCTCCGCACCACCGTCGGCGACCGCCGCACCATCGTCCGGGTCGACCGCACCGAGCTGAGCAAGAACATCGTCCGCGGCCTCCAGGCCTACCGGCACCTGCTCCGCACCCATCCCGAGTGGCACGACCGGGTGGTGCACATCGCCTTCGCCTACCCCTCCCGCACCGACCTGGCCGAATACCGCGACTACACGGCGTCGGTGCGACACCTCGCCGACGCCATCAACACCGAATTCGCCACCCCCACCTGGCAACCCCTGATCCTGCACGTCAACGACGACTTCCCGCGCTCCCTCGCCGCCTACCGCCTGGCCGACGTCGCCCTCGTCAACCCCATCCGGGACGGCATGAACCTGGTCGCCAAGGAAGTTCCGGTCGTCTCCGACAACGGCTGCGCCCTCGTCCTCTCCCGCGAGGCCGGCGCCCACACCGAACTCAAGGACGACGCCCTCACCGTCAACCCCTACGACGTCATCGCCACCGCCGAGGCCCTCCACACCGGCCTCACCATGAGCCCGGAGGAGCGCGCCGACCGCACCAAGCGCCTCGCCGCCGCAGCCACCGCGCTCCCCCCGCAGCAGTGGTTCCTCGACCAGCTCAACGCCCTCTGACCGCCTCCCCCAAAGCGCCCAGCAGCTCCACCACCCCCTCGGGCCCGTCGACCACCACATCCGCCCGGTCGGCGAGTTCGCGCACCGGCGCGTCCCCCACCGCGCCGGCGCACACCAGCAGCCCCGCCACCCCCTGCCCGCGCAGCTCCTCCACCGCCGCGAAGGCCGCCAGGTCCCCCAGGTCGTCCCCCGCGAAGAGCACCGCCCGCGCCCCCCGCTCCCGCAGGAACCCGGTCAGCGCCGCCCCCTTGTCCACCCCCGGCGGCCGCAGCTCCAACACCAGCCGCCCGGGCTCCACCACCAGCCCGTACTCGGCGGCCAACTCCCCCACCGGCGCCCGCAACAACTCCAACGTCTCCTCCGGCGCCCCCGTCCGCCGGGTGTGCACCGCCACCGAGCGCCCCTTGTCCTCCACCCACGTCCCCTCGGGCGCCCCCACCCGCTCCAACAACTCCGGCAACGCCGCCCGCACCCCCGCAACCCCCGGGTGCACCTCGGGCGCCGTCACCACACCCCCCTCCCACCGCTCGGCCCCGTAGTGCCCCAGCACCACCAGCCCCGGCACCCCGTCGAACCCCCCGTACTCGGCCGCCAACCCAGCCGGCCGCCCCGTCACCACCACCACGGCCCTCACCACGGACCCCAACCCCCGCAACGCCCCCACCACCCCCGGATGCGCCCGCGCCCGCGCCGGATCCGCCACGATCGGCGCCAAGGTCCCGTCGAAGTCCAGGGCGACCACCGCATCCCCCGGCGCCGCCAGAATCGCCCGCAACCCGTCCCGCCCGGCATCAGTGACCGGCACAACCATCTCTTCAAGGCCCATACACCAGCCCATACCCCCACCCCCAACCCCCGTACCCCGGAGTGCCTCCCCCACAACAGACACCCCCTCAACGAGCCCCCCGCCGCGCCTCCCGAACCCGCCGCAACCGATTCACCAGCACCGGCGCGGCCGCCAACGCCTCCTCCCGGTCCAACAGCCCGTTCAGCAGCTGGTAGTACCGCGTGGAGGAGAGCCCCAGCTCCTCCCGGATCGCCCGCTCCTTGGCCCCCGCCGTCCGCCACTGCCGCCCCTCCAGCGCCAGCACCGCCCGGTCCCGCTCACTCAGCTCGCCCACCGAGGACACCTCCGCCCATCGCTACGGAGTGTCATTCTCCCGCCGAACCCCGACACACACTGCGGGACGACCACGCCCCGCCACACGACTACCGTCGACCCATGATCAGCTTCGCCGTGCACATCCCCACCACCGAGCTCGCCCCCGAGCCCCTCGACCCGTCCCAGATCGTCTCCGGCACCCCCGAGGTCACCGGAAAGGTCCTCTCCGAGTCCCCCGACGGCCGCCAGCTGCGCGGCATCTGGCAGATCACCCCGGGCGTGGTCACCGACGTCGAGGCCGACGAGATGTTCGTGGTGCTCAGCGGCCGGGCCACCATCGAGATCGAGGGCGGCCCGACCCTGCGGGTCGGCCCCGGCGACTGCGCCGTCCTGCGCGAGGGCGACCGCACCACCTGGACCGTCCACGAGACCCTCCGCAAGGCCTACGCGATCACGCTCCCCAGCTGAGACCGGGCAGCCCCGGGTCCTACTGCTTGCGGATCCGGGCCGCCTCCTTCACCGCCGCGTCCTGGAGCCCGCCGAGCACCTGCTTCGGGTCCCCCGTGACCGCCTGCCCGATCCCGGCCTTGATCCGGTTGCTGACCTCGCCCCAGGCCGGGTCCCCGAACGGGTAGAAGCTCGCGTTGGTCAGCCCGACCGCGAACTGCTTGAGGTCCTCGTGCTTGGGATCGGACGACATCTGGTTGAACGCGTCCTGCGTCACCGGCAGCAGGTTGTACTGCTCGTCGAACTTCAGCTGGTAGTCGCGGGAGTAGACGAAGGACAGGAACTTCTTGATCTCGTTCTTGTGCCCGTTGGCCTTGAACGCCATCATCCAGTCCGCGACCCCGAGGCTCCCGGTCTTCCCCACCCCGTCCTTCTTCGGAATCGGCGCCGTCCCGAAGTCGATCTTCCCGGCGGACGCCATCCGCAGCAGCGTCGGGTGCCCGTTCAGCATCGCGACCTTGCCCGACGCGAAGTCCTGGAACACCGGCGTGCGGTTCATCTTGCCCGGGTCGGCGTAGGTCAGCCCGGTGCTCACCAGGTTGTTCTTCAGCCAGCTGAACGTGGCCTGGTTCTGGTCGCTGTCGATGGTGTAGTTGCCGACGTCGTCCGAGATGCTCCCGCCGCCGCTCAGCGTCCACAGCATCGACTCGGCCGGCGCCTCCTCCGGCCCCAGCGGAAGCCCGTACGGGGTCACTCCCGGCACCTTGGCCTTGATCTTCTCGGCCGCGGCCCGCAGCTCGTTCCAGGTGGTCGGCGGCTGCGTGACGCCGGCCTGCTTGAAGATCGCCTTGTTGTAGAAGAGCACCCGCGACGACGACACGAACGGGATCCCGTACTGGGTCCCCAGCACCTGTCCGGCGTGCGCGAAGTTGTCCATGAACTTCGCCTGGGTGTCCATCGAGAGCACGTCCGCCGCCGGGTACAGCCGGTCCGCCGCGACCTGGTCGGCGAACCCGCCCGTCTGCAGCAGGTCGGGCGACTTCCCGGCCGCGATCATGTCGTCGACCTTCTTGCCGATGTCGGTCCAGCTGTCGACCTCGACCTGGACCTTGATGCCCGGGTTGGCGGCCTCGAAGGCCTTGGAGACGTCGTCCCAGTAGTGCTTGGAGCTGGTCTCGACGTTCTCCCCGTAGTCCGCGGCGACCAGCTTGAGCGTGACCGGCCCGTCGCCCTGCCCGCCGCACGCGCTGACCGCGGTGAGCACCAGTGCTCCGGCCATCGCACTACCGAGCACACGGGTGGGAACGTGGGCGCGCCTGTTCAACGCGGGTACCGCCTTCAGAGGATGAACTGCGGCCGGATGAGGGAATCCGGCAGGGGGAGGCGCCACACTGCCAAACTCGCTGTCCACTGGTCCACACCACTCGGCCCCACCCGCCGAGTAGTTACCGAAGTGCCCGGCTTCATTGCACGATGCGCAACAGCCGACCAACACCCAGCCGGCACCGACAGCCGGCACCCGACAGCCGGGACCCGGCGGACGCCCCCCGCACCCGAGACAAAGCTCACCCAGTATGGACCAGACCAATCCGGCAACTGGACTAGACCTCTTCGCCCCGACCAAGGGAAACTGTCCTCCGTGAAGCACGTCATCGCACTCGATGTAGGCGGCACCGGCATGAAGGCCGCGCTGCTCGCCCAGGACGGCTCCGTGCTGTTCGAAGCACGCCGACCGACCGGGCGGGAACACGGCCCCGACGCCGTCGTCGCCGCCATCCTCGACTTCGCCGCCGATCTGGCGGACGAGGGCCGCAGTCGCTTCGGCGTCGCCCCGCTCGCGGCCGGCGTGGCCGTCCCCGGCACGATCGACGAGAAGAACGGGATCGCGGTCTTCTCCGCGAACCTCGGCTGGCGCGACCTCCCGCTGCGCACACTGCTCGGCGAGCGCCTGGCCGCCCCCGGCGGCCCCGCGATGCCGGTGGCCCTCGGCCACGACGTGCGCTCGGGCGGCCTGGCCGAGGGCCGGCTCGGTGCCGGCCGGGGCGTGGACCGCTTCCTGTTCATCGCCCTGGGCACCGGCATCGCCGGCGCCATCGGCATCGGCGGCCGGATCGAGGCCGGCGCCCACGGCTACGGCGGCGAGATCGGCCACGTCGTGGTCCGCCCGGGCGGACCGCAGTGCGGCTGCGGCGCCCGCGGCTGCCTGGAGACGCTGGCCTCCGCCTCCGCCGTCTCCCGCGCCTGGGCCGAGGCCAGCGGCGACCCCGACGCCGACGCGGCATCCTGCGCCGCCGCGGTGGACGCCGGGGACGACCGCGCGCTCGCCGTCTGGCAGCGGGCCGTCGACGCCCTGGCCGACGGCATCGTGCTCGCCCAGAGCCTGCTCGACCCGTCGACGGTGATCGTCGGCGGCGGGCTGGCCGAGGCCGGCGACACGCTCTTCACTCCGCTGCGCGCGGCGGTCACCGAGCGACTGACCTTCCAGATGCCCCCGCAGGTCGTACCCGCCATGCTCAAAGACACCGCCGCGTCCCTGGGTGCGGGCCTGCTCGCCTGGGATCTGCTCTCGATGGAGGTGACCGCGTGACCACCGCGGACCGTGACCGTACTTCCCTGGCCGGCGCCCGACTGGTCCTGCCCGGCGGCGTCGTCGAGGGCGACCGGATCGCCGTCCAGGGCGAGCGCATCGCCGGCTTCGGTGGTGCGACCGAGCCCGGCGACCT
>NZ_JBVHHW010000004.1:176832-396067 GCF_055560875.1 Kitasatospora sp. NPDC023118 | reverse complement strand
CCCGCCCGCCGCCCCCCCCCCCCCCCCCCCGCGCCCCCCGGTTACCCGTGAATGGGGGCGCCCTTTTCCCCCGGCCCGCGCCCTGCCCCAGGCAGGGCGCGGGCCATGGGCTCACCTGGCCGGGCGTCGGGCCCTCCGTCCGGGCCCAGGTCGGGCGGCTGCTGAGCCCCGCAGCCGCCGGACCTGTTCCCGGCATGCTTCTCGTTCCTCCTCCCTCGACGACTCCTCAGCCCGGCGGCAGCGGCTGCCACAGGCAGCCGCAGTCCGGGTGTCCTCGCAGCCGCAGGCGGCGGGGCATCCCGTCGCTCGCCGACACCTCGCACCAGCCGTCGACGCTCGGCGGCCGGCCGCCGTCCAGATACACCTGGACATGCAGGGCGGCCAGTCCGGCGGCGGCCGTCGCAAGGGCCGTGTCGCAGGCCGGTGTGCGGGCCCGGCCCGGGCCGTTGTTTGCCAGTTGGGCCAGTACCCGCGCCCACGCGGCGTCCTCGTCCTCCCTGCGCAGCACCAGGCAGTGCCCGCAGGCCGACCGCCCCGGGATCACCAGCGGCCCGATGATGCCGAACTCCTCGACGACGCCCACGTACAGATGCGGCACCCCGGCCCGGAGCAGCAGCTTGGCCTCGTACGTCCCGCCCGCGAAGGCGGCGCTGCCGTCCCGGGGTGCGAGGACCACGAAGTCGGGCGGCGGGTCGTCGGACTTCCGCCGTGGGACGGGCACCAGTGGCCGGCCCGCGGCCCGTTGCACCGCCTCCCGCGCGGCCGTCGAACGCAGCCGCCCGATGTCCGCGGGCGGCAGCCCGGCCGGGGAGCAGTCGCCGGGCTTGACCCGGCCGCCGTCGGACACCGTGACCGTGCCGGTGCCCGCTGCGGCGAGCACAGCCGCCACGGCGGCGCCGACCCGACCCGCGCCGCGCACCTCGATCCGGGTCTCGGCCCGGTGGGTCAGGACCGCCGGTGCGGCGCCGGGGCCGGAGTGGACCAGGGACAGTGAGGCGAGGTCGGGCCCGAGGAGGTCCCGGTGGGGCTGGGGGAAGCGGGACAGCGCCCGGTCGGTCGCCTCCGCGTCGTCCAGCAGCCCGATCTCCTCCAGTTCGGTCAGCAGGGTGTCGGCGTGCTCGCGGCCGAGGCCGATCCGCTCGCCGGCCTCCAGGAGCTCGGGCCGGTCGCGCGTTCCGTCGACCAGCCCGAGGAAGTCGCAGAGGGTCTTGTCGGCGTTTTCGAGCACCCCCGCGTACCGGGTGACGGTGCCGAACTGCAGGGTCTCGGAGTCCCGCCAGCTGCGGGACAGAGCGGGCTTCAGAGCGAGGCGCACGACGATCTCCCTTCTGATCGTTTCCGGACGGCTGACCGCAGCATGCCCCATCGCGTCGACCGTGTGCTGAAAGTTATCCACAGGTCTGGGCGCATGATCACACCATCTGTTTGCAGGTCCTGTGGATAACTGCCCATCCGCTCGGACGTCGGTTTCCGGACACCCTCCGTCGGCCTTTCGTTCCCGATCGCTCCACGAAAGATTTCGGCCATGGCAGCGGACTTCTGCCAGTGGTACCGGGTAACGTCGTGTGCCATGGCGGCCGAGCGGGACTCCCATCCACCGGTGTCGCGTCGGCGTGCCCGTGCAGCGTCCGGGTCCCAGGCGGCGGCGCCGAGCACACGTGGGCGCCCGGACGAGCAGCAGCACGAGCAGCCGCAGACGAGGCTGCAGCCCCCGCCCACCGGGGCGGTGCCGCCCGAAGCGCACGACCGCAGCCGGGTCGAGGTGCGGCGCAGCGCCCGCCGCAGCCGTACCGTCTCCGCCTACCGCGAGGGCGACCGCACCGTGGTGCTGATCCCGGCCCGGATGTCGCACGCCGAGGAGCAGCGGTGGATCGCGCAGATGCTGGAGAAGCTCGCCGCCCAGGAACGTCGGCGGATCCTCGGGGACGACGCCCTGATGGCCCGGGCCCGGGAGCTGTCGGTGGCCTACCTGGGCGGTCGCGCCCAGCCCGCGCAGGTCCGCTGGGTGACCAACCAGAATTCGCGCTGGGGCTCCTGCACGCCCAGTGAGGGGACGATCCGGCTGTCCCACAGGCTGCAGGGCATGCCGGAGTACGTGCTGGACTACGTGCTGTTGCACGAGCTCGCGCATCTGCTGGTGCCGGACCACGGGCCGGCGTTCTGGGCGCTGTTGGAGGCCTACCCGCGCACGGAGCGGGCCCGCGGCTATCTGGAGGGCGTGGTCTCCGCCGCCCGTCTGCCGCACATCCCGGGTGCCCGGCACGGCACCCCGGGCGAGGATCCGGCGGCTTCCTGCGGCTGAGTCCGGGAGGAGCGCCACCGGGAAGCGCCACCGGGAAGGGGCAACGGAAGAGTCGAACGGAAAGGGGGCGTGAGCCGATACGGCCCGCGCCCCCTTTCCGTGTCGCACCTCAGCCGGTCAGCCGCCGCGCCCGGGCGACCAGGTCGCGCACCGAGTGGTCGGTGAGCTCCGGCAGCCGGTCGTAGTCGAACCAGCGCAGGTCCAGCGACTCCTCGCTGATCAGCGCCTGCGCCCCGGCCGGGGCCAGCGCGATGTACTGGACGTCCAGGTGGGTGTTCTCCGGCCGGTCCTTGCCGGTGCAGCGGACCAGGTGCCGGTCCAGCTTGGCCGGTACGGGGGTGCCGTTGTCCCGCAGCAGGGTCAGGTCGGGGATGCCGGACTCCTCGACGGCCTCGCGCAGCGCGGCCGAGGCGAGGTCGGCGTCGCCCGGCTCGCAGTGTCCGCCCATCTGCAGCCACATGCCGACCTTGGGATGCAGGGTGAGCAGCACCCGCCCGGCTGCCGGGTCGACGACCGCCGCGCTCGCGGTGATGTGGGCGGGCAGGCAGGAGCGGTAGAGGCCTCCGGGCTGCTCGGCCAGGTGCGCGAGGTAGTCGCGCCGCAGCTGTTCCTGGTCCTCGTCGGCGGGCCGCCAGTCGGTCAGGGTGCGGACGGCGTCCGCGTGCAGGGCGGACCCGCCCGTGTCGGTGGCCGTCATGCGGTGGGCTCGCCCTTTCCGTCGGTGCCGTCCTGGTCGGGCCTCGGCTCGTCGGTCCTCGGCTGGTCGCTCTTGGTCAGGTCGGGCTTGCCGGCCGCGGCCTCGCCCAGCAGCTTGTCGAGGGCGTCGAAGTCGATCCCGCCCTCCAGGTCGTCGCCGCCGCCGCGGTGCACGAAGGCGTCCGGGTCGTCGAGGTCGGCGGCGGTGGGCAGCATGTCGGGGTGCTCCCACAGGGCGTCGCGGCCCTCGACGCCGCGGGCGTCGGCGAGCAGCGCCCACAGCCGGGCGGCGTCGCGCAGCCGGCGCGGGCGCAGCTCCAGGCCGACCAGGGTGGCGAAGGTCTGCTCGGCGGGCCCGCCGGCCGCGCGGCGGCGGCGGACGGTCTCGCGCAGGGCGCCGGCCTGCGGCAGGTGGGGTTCGGCGGCGGCGTGCACGACGGCGTCGACCCAGCCCTCGACCAGGGCGAGCGCCGTCTCCAGGCGGGCGAGCGCGGCCTTCTGCTCGGGGGTGTCCTCGGGCTGGAGCAGGCCGCCGGCCAGGGCCTCCTGGAGCGCCTCGGGGTTGCTCGGGTCGAGCTGGCCGACGAGTTCCTCCATGCGGGAGGTGTCGACCTTGATGCCGCGCGCGTAGGCCTCGACGGCGCCCAGCAGGTGGGCCCGCAGCCACGGCACGTGGGCGAAGAGCCGCTGGTGGGCGGCCTCGCGCAGGGCGAGGTAGAGCCGGACCTCCTCGGCGGGCACGCTCAGACCCTCGCCGAACTCGGCGACGTTCTGCGGTAGCAGGGCGGCCTTGCCGGCCGGGGCGAGCGGCAGGCCGACGTCGGTGGAGCCGACGACCTCGGCGGCCAGGGCGCCGAGTGCTTGGCCGATCTGGGTGCCGAACATGGCGCCGCCCATGGAGCGCATCATGCCCATCAGCGGGCCGGCCATGGCCTGCATCTCCTCGGGCAGGACGCCGCCCATGGCGTTGCCGACGCGCTCGGCGACCGGGTCGACGAGGTCCTTCCAGACCGGGAGGGTGGCCTCGATCCACTCGGCGCGGCTCCAGGCGACGGCGGTGCCGGCGCCGGAGGGGAGCTCGGTGACGCCGTCGAGCCACAGGTCGGCGAGGCGGACGGCCTCGGCGACGGCGGCGCGTTCGGTGGCGCTGACGGAGCGGTCCTTGCTCTTGCCCTCGGCGGGCTCGGCGACGACGGTCTGCCGGGCGATGTTGGTGGCGAGCTCCCAGTTCACCGGGCCGCCCTCGAAGGAGAGCATCTGGCCGAGCTGTTGGAAGGCGGCGCCGAGGTCACTGGGGTTGAGGCCGCCGAACATCGCGGCGAAGGGGTTGTCGGCACCGGCTCCGCCGGGGCCGCCCGGAGCGCCGGGCATGCCGAAGATCGCGCCGAAGGGGTTACCGGCCCCGAAGCCGAAGGGCTGCGGGCCGCTGTCGCCGGAGCCGGCCGGGCCCTGGTCCTTCTTCTTCTGCGCGTCGTCGGGCTTGGCCTTGCCGTCCTCGGGCTCCTCGGGCGGAACGCCGAATCCGAAGGGAAGGTCGCTCACGGGGTCCTCGATCCGGTCGGCCGTCATGCGGGTGTGGCGGGAAGTACTGCCCGCCCGGGGTTGCGGTGGAGCGGACTCGTGGGCGGCTCCCGCGCGGCAGGCCCGCGCCGGGTGCACCGCCGGGCCTTCGCCTCGGGCAGGATGGACGTACGTGACACACGTCCGTACGCACATAAGCTAACCGTGGAGGATGGCCGGTGAGTTCCCCGCCTTCGGACGTTCGCTCTGGGCTGACCGGAGGAGAGGACGCGTCGGACACCACGGCGTCGCCGCCTCCAGCCTACGGCGGGCGGCCGCTGACCGTGGCCGTCACCGGTGCCGCCGGGGTGCTGGGCGAGCGGGTCGCCGCCCGGCTGGTGGCCTCTCCGCACGTGCGCAGGGTGCTGGCGGTGGACGACCGGCGCGGTGACGTGCCGGGTGTGCAGTGGCGGGTGCTGGACGTGCGGGACCCGGCGGTGGCCGAGCGGCTGGCCGGGGTGGACGTGGTGGTGCACCTGGCGATGGACTTCGGGATGGAGTCCGATCCCCGGGCGCGCAGCGCCTACAACGTGCGGGGCGCGCAGACGGTGCTGACCGCGGCCGCGGCGGCCGGGGTGCACCGGGTGGTGCTGTGCACCTCCGCGATGGTCTACGGGGCGCTGGCCGACAACGAGGTGCCGCTGGCCGAGGACTCGGAGCTGCGGGCGACCGAGGAGGCCTCGCTGGTCGGGGACCTGCTGGAGATCGAGCGCCTGGCGCGGCGGGCGCCGCGCGCCCACCCCGGGCTGCAGGTGACGGTGCTGCGCCCGGCCGTGGTGGTGGGCCCCGGTGTGGACACCGTGCTGACCCGGCACTTCGAGGCGCCGCGGCTGCTGGTGGTGGCCGGCTCGCGCCCGTGCTGGCAGTTCTGCCACGTGGACGACCTGTCGGCGGCGCTGGAGTACGCGGCGCTGGGCCTGGTCGAGGGCGAGGTGACGGTCGGCTGCGACGGCTGGCTGGAGCAGGAGGACGTGGAGCGGCTGTCGGGGATCCGGCGGATGGAGCTGCCGGCGTCGCTGGCGCTGGGTACGGCGGCGCGGCTGCACCGGCTGGGCCTGACCCCGGCCCCGGCGGGGGACCTGGCGTACACGATGTATCCGTGGGTGGTGTCGGGCAGCCGGCTGCACGAGGCGGGGTGGCGTCCGGAGTTCACCAACGAGCAGGTGCTGGCGGAGCTGCTGGCCCAGGTGTCCGGCAAGCACGCGGTGGCCGGGCGCCGGCTGGGCGGCAAGGAGGCGGCGACCAGCCTGGGGGCGGCCGGGGCGACGGTGGCGCTGGTGGGTACGGCGGCGCTGGTGCGCCGGGCCCGCAAGCGGCGCCGGCTCTGACCGGCCCGGCGTCGGCCCCCGGATCGGCCTGGGGGAGCCCATCGAGCCCGGGGAGCCCGTCGAGCCCCGTCGAGCCCGTTGAGCGGCGACACTTCTCACGATGCGAAATTTCCACATCGTGATGTGGAAACATCTTGCCCGCATCCGGCTGGGATGAGGAATCATGGGGTCATGTCCGAGAACCACGACCCCATCCGCCTGCTCGCCATCCGCGACACCCCGCTCTCGCTGGACGAGGTGTACGAGGCGGTCGGCGACGACGCGGCCGGCGGCACCACCGTCTTCGTCGGGACGGTCCGTGACCACGACGGCGGCAAGTCGGTCGCCGCGCTGGAGTACAGCTGCCACCCCACCGCCGAGCAGGAGATGCGCCGGATCGCCGAGAAGGTCGTCGCCGACTTCCCGGTCAAGGCGCTCGCCGCGGTCCACCGGGTGGGCCGGCTCGAGATCACCGACAAGGCCGTGATCGTCGCGGTCTCCTGCGCCCACCGCGGCGAGGCCTTCGCGGCCGCCCGCCGGCTGATCGACGACCTCAAGCACGAGGTGCCGATCTGGAAGCACCAGGTCTTCGCCGACGGCGAGGAGGAGTGGGTAGGCGCCGGCGGCTGCTGACCCCTCGTCGGGTGTGCGGCGGAACCGGATGCACACGGAGTGCGTCCATGGGGTCAGGCGCGCCGCCGCATCACCCGAACGGGTCTGGGTGGCTGCGCCGAATAGTCCCTGGAAGTGAGCCGATCGGCCGTGCCGTTACCCGGACGGCGCCAGCCGCGTTGTCCGCCGGAGTGGTTAATCTGCTCATAGACACGACGAGCTGGGAGTACTGATATGGGTGCGCTCGCCTGGTTGATCATTCCGGTTGTCGCCGTCCTCGCCGCCGCCGTCTGGGCCGGCTGGGCCCAGCGGGCCCCGAAGGCCACGGGGGACCCGGCCTCACTCGCCGAGCACCGGCGCTTCATGGCCGCGATGGAACGCACCACCGCCGACACCGCCGCCCCCGGCGAGCACTCCGGCCGGTAGCCCGCCGGGCGCCGCGTCACCCGCGTCCCGTACTGTCGAGGCATGCCACGCCGCTCCGCGACGATGCTCGCTGCCACTCTGCTGCTCATAGCGCTGCTCTGCGTCTCGGTGCTGATGAAGGTGCCGTACACGGAGATGAGCCCGGGCCCGACGTACAACACGCTCGGCGACCAGGGCGGCAAGCCGGTGATCAGCATCACCGGGCACGACTCGTACAAGGCGAGCGGGCACCTCAACATGACCACCGTCCAGGTCACCGGGGCCAAGTACGAGCCCAGCCTGGTCAACGCCGTGGTCGGCTGGCTGCGCGACGACGTGCTGGTGGTGCCGCACGACAACGTCTACCCGAAGGGGCAGTCGGACGCCGACGCCAAGAAGCAGAACGCCGAGGAGTTCGCCTCCTCCGAGGACAGCGCCCGCACCGCCGCGCTCAACCAGCTGGGCATCCCAGTCGGCAGCGACCTGATCGTCAAGTCGGTCACCGCGGGCGCACCGGCCGAGGGCCGGCTGCACGCGGGCGACCAGATCGCCGCCGTGGACGGCGCCCCGGTCACCTCGGTCGACCAGGTGGTCGCCGCCGTCACCAAGCACAAGCCGGGCGAGTCGGTCGTCTTCACCGTGGTTCCGCGGGCCAAGGACGCCTCCGGCAACGGCACCGCCACCCCGGGGGCCAGGACCGACGTCACCGTCCCGACCGTGCGGGCCAAGGACCTCGACCCGAAGGCCCCGGCCGAGCGCGCCGACCTCGCGGTGGTCGGCATCGGCACCGGGATCCGGCACACCTACCCGTTCCAGATCGACATCGGCCTTCAGGACGTCGGCGGCCCCAGCGCCGGGCTGATGTTCTCGCTCGGCATCATCGACAAGCTCACCCCCGGCGGCGACCTCACCGGCGGCAAGTTCGTCGCCGGCACGGGCACCATCGACGACGACGGCAAGGTCGGCCCGATCGGCGGGATATCGATGAAGCTGATCGCCGCCCGGGACGCCGGGGCCGAGTACTTCTTCACCCCGTCCTCGAACTGTGCCGAGGCCACCAAGAACGTCCCGTCCGGGCTGACCCTGATCAAGGCGGACACGCTGGACGGCGCGCTGAAGTCGCTGGAGCAGATCCGCTCCGGGCAGACCTCCGCGCTGCCGTCCTGCGCCAAGTAACCCCGGGCCCGGGGGCGGTTACGAGAAGGTCGCCAGCAGCGCGTCGGTCAGGCCGGGCACCAGGTCCGGGCCGGTCAGCACCTCGCGGGCGACGTCCTTGGAACGCAGCCGCAGGGCGATCTCCTTCTTGCCGTCGCGCAGCACCGCGGCGGTGATCCGCACTTCCTCGCGCTTGGGGTGGTTGGCCACCCACTCGGCGAGCTGGGCGTCGCTGGCGCCCCGCGGGCGGGACTGCTCGGCGCCCGGCGGCAGCATCAGCCGCTCGACGACCAGGGCGCAGCCGGCCACCGCGTCGGGCCAGGCGATGGTGCCGAGGAACTTGTCGAGTTCCATGCCGGCCGGGATCTCGTCCTGCTCGACCGGGGTGAGGCCGGGTTCGTCGCCGTCGGCGAGGCCGAGCTGCTCGGCGATCCTCGGGTCGGCCTTGCGCAGGGCGGCGCTGTCCACCAGGGCGAACAGCCGGGCCGGGAGGTCCCAGCCGAGGGTGGCAACGTACTCGTCGATCTCCAGCGCGGCCCGGGTGAGCGGGTTGGCGGCGGGGAGCTTGGATACATCGTCGGCAGAGCCGGGGGAGTTCGTGAATGCAGACGCGTCGGACATGACTCAATCCTCACACGCCGGGCGGGTGGCGCCCGCCGGGCGGGCTCGGGGCAAGGTGGCGAGGGTGTGGGGGAGCGGCGTCGTAACCGTCTGCTAACGGTGGGAACTCGGTCGAAGCCTGGTTAAGTTGCTCTGACGACCGACCGATTCCAGACGACACAGCTGAGGTGCCACCGTGGTATTCCAGATGCCGGAACGCTCAGGGCCGGGTTTCCGGCGCAGGGTAGGCCCGCCCTCCCGGCGGGCGCGGGTGGCCCTGTTGACCCTGGGCGTGCTCGCGGTGCTGTTCCTGCTGTTCGTCATGTTCGCCGGGTTCTGGACGGACTGGCTGTGGTTCAGGTCGGTCCACTACTCCTCGGTGTTCACCACCGAGCTGTGGACGAAGATCGGGCTGTTCGCGGTGTTCGGCCTGCTGATGGCGGTGATCGTCGGCTTCAACGTCTGGCTGGCGCACCGGCTGCGCCCGCCGCTGTCGGCGATGTCGGTCGAGCAGCAGAGCCTGGACCGCTACCGGGCGGGGCTGGCGCCGTTCAAGCGCTGGGCGCTGATCGGCGTCTCGCTGGTGATCGGTCTGGTGGCGGGTGCGGCGGCGTCGGGCCAGTGGCGGACCTGGCTGATGTGGACGAACGCGACGTCCTTCGGTGAGAAGGACGCCCAGTTCGGCATGGACGTCTCGTTCTACGCCTTCGACCTGCCGTTCTACGAGTTCGTGCTGGGTTTCGCGTTCAGCGCGGTGATCGTCTCGCTGCTGACCTCGGCGCTGGTGCACTACCTGTACGGGGGGCTGCGGCTGCAGGGCCCGGGGCGGCGGGCGAGCGCGGGCGCGCAGGGGCACCTGGCGGTGCTGCTGGGCGTGTTCGTGCTGCTGAAGGCGGTGGCGTACTGGCTGGACCGGTACGCGCTGGCGGTGAAGACCGGTTCGTACAAGGGCGTCTCGGGCTGGACGGGCCTGCGCTTCGTGGACGCCAACGCGTTCCTGCCGGCCAAGACGATCCTGTTCTTCGTCGCGATCATCTGCGCGGTGCTGTTCTTCCTGACGCCGATCCGCCGCACCTGGGCGCCGGCCCTGATCGGGCTGGGGCTGATGGTGCTGTCGGCGGTGCTGATCGGCGGGCTGTACCCGGCGATCGTGCAGCAGTTCCAGGTCAAGCCGAACGAGCAGGCCAAGGAGACGCCGTACATCCAGAAGAACATCGACGCCACGCGCCAGGCGTACGGGATCGCGGACGCGCAGACCACCCAGTACAGCCCGCAGGGCTCGACCAGCGCGGACGCGTTGAAGCCGGACGCGCAGACCATCGCGGACATCCGGCTGCTGGACCCGAACATCGTCTCGCCGACGTTCCAGTCGCTGGAGCAGCAGCGCAACTACTACGCCTTCCCGAGCACGCTGGACGTGGACCGCTACGGCACGGGCACGGGCAAGCAGGACACCGTGATCGGCCTGCGCGAGCTGGACCTCAACGGGGTGCAGCGCAACTGGATCAACGACCACTTCAAGTACACCCACGGCTACGGCGCGGTGGTCGCCAAGGGCAACCAGGTCGACGACCGGGGCCAGCCGGTGTTCACCGAGTCGGGCCTGCCGGCCACCGGCACGCTGGGCGACTACCAGCAGCGGATCTACTACGGCGAGAAGACGACGACGTACTCGATCGTCGGCGGCTCGAACAAGGAGATCGACTACACCGACCCCAAGACCGGCCAGAACGCCGAGTACACCTACTCCGGGGACAGCGGGGTCTCGCTGGACAACCCGATCACCCGGGCCGCGTACGCGGTGCGCTTCGCCGAGCCGCAGATCCTGTACGCGGGGGCGATCACCGACGGCGCCAAGGTGATCTACAACCGGACGCCGAAGGAGCGGGTGGAGAAGGTCGCGCCGTGGCTGTCGATCGACGCCGACCCGTACCCGGTGGTGCAGGACGGCCGTGTGGTCTGGGTGCTGGACGGCTACACCACCTCGGACGGCTACCCGTTCTCCTCGAAGACGACGCTGGGCACGGCGACCAAGGACTCGCTGACCAACCAGCGCGGTGAGCTGCTGGCCGTCGCCAACCAGGTCAACTACATCCGCAACTCGGTCAAGGCCACGGTGGACGCCTACACCGGCGAGGTGAAGCTCTATCAGTGGGACGAGAAGGACCCGGTGCTGAAGACCTGGATGAAGGCCTTCCCGGGCACGGTCGAGCCGAAGGCGGACATCCCGCAGTCGCTGCTGCCGCACCTGCGCTACCCGCAGGACATGTTCAAGGTGCAGCGCGACCTGCTGGGCCAGTACCACGTGACGGACGCCAACTCCTTCTTCAACGGCAGCGACATCTGGCAGGTCCCGGTGGACCCGACCAGTGACACCAAGCAGGTCCAGCCGCCGTACTACGTGACGGTGCGGATGCCGGACACCAACGCCGCGAGCTTCTCGCTGACCAGCACCTTCGTGCCGAACCAGCGGCCGAACCTGGCGGCGTTCATGGCGGTGGACGCGGATCCGGGCGACGACTACGGGAAGATCCGGATCCTGAAGATGGCGGGGGAGAGCGGCGCGCCCGGCCCGGGCCTGGTGCAGTCGAAGTTCAACTCCCGTCAGGAGGTGGCCTCGCAGATCACGCTGCTGAAGAGCGGCGGCGACTCGGAGCTGGAGTACGGCAACCTGCTGACCCTGCCGGTCGGCAACGGGCTGCTGAACGTCGAGCCGGTGTACGTGCGCGGACGCGGGGCCAAGTACCCGACGCTGCAGAAGGTCCTGGCGGTGTACGGGGACGACAACGTGGCGTTCGAGAACACCCTGGAGGACGCGCTGAAGAAGGTGTTCGCGGGGGCGGCCCCGGCGACCACCCCGACCGCGCCGTCCACCCCGGGCACCGGCGGGACGCCGACCTCGCCGACGACGCCCTCGCCCACCGGGCCGGCCACCCCGGCGCCGGGCGGGACGATCTCGCCGGAGCTGCAGAAGGCGCTCGCGGACGCGGAGAAGGCGTACAACGACGGCCAGACCGCGTTCAAGAACGGTGACTGGGCGGCGTACGGCAACGCCCAGAAGGCGCTCGGCGACGCCCTGAAGGCGGCCGAGGCGGCCCGCGGCGGCGGCCCGGCGCCGACCCCGGCGCCGACCCCGACGGCGACGCCGACGGGGTCGGGGTCGCCGAGCCCGACCCCGTAGTCCTCGCTGAGCTGCGGTAACCGTTTTCGGTTCCACCCCGTGTCCGTGCTATGGTTTAACCACCGACGCGGGGTGGAGCAGCTCGGTAGCTCGCTGGGCTCATAACCCAGAGGTCGCAGGTTCAAATCCTGTCCCCGCTACTCAGTAGCCGAGGGCCCGGAGGATTCTTCCTCCGGGCCCTTCGCGTTTCCGGGCGCGGACGTTTCCCTCCCCAAGCGGGGGGAACCGCTCCGGTACTATCGACCGTCGCCAACGGGGACGGCATTGGGGTTTGTGGGGTGGAAGTGTCGGGAAATCGACAAAGCGCCGAAGCAATTTCGTCGGCTTCGGGTTCGCCCCGCCCGAATTCGGCCGGGGCAGGTGTACGCGGGTAGCGGGTGATGCGACGATGGGACACATGGGGGACGGTGCGCGGTTGCTGACCGGCCGTCTGGTCCGGCGCCTCTCCCGCGAGTCCCTCCGGCCGCGGGCCGGGGCACGATGCCGCGACACTCTGGGGGAGCGGGAGTCGGCATGAGGCTGATCGGCAAGTCAGGGGCCAAGTCCGGTGCGGCCGCCGAAGCGGACACCGACGCCTGGGCGGAGAGCGCCGAGAGCCCCGACGGCCGCCCGGGAGCCCTGCCCGCCCAGCGCACCAGCGGCCTGTCCGAACGCCCCTCGGCCGGCGGGTTCGGCCCGGACAGCCTGGTTCATGTGTCCACCCGTCAGTTCTCCGCCGCCGTCGGCCCGTACGGCGCGGCCGACGGCGAGGACGCGCCCGCCGGCGCCGCGCTGGACCTGGCCGGCCTGGACCCGACCAGCTTCGAGACCGCGCTGGCCGCCCGCGAGTGCGCCGCCCTGGAGGCCCGCCACCGGCAGGCCGCCGACGGCGGCGACCCGGACGCCGCCTGCCGGCTCGGCACCCTGCTGCTGCGCCGCGGCGACCTGGAGGACGCCGAGCCCTACCTGCGCGCCGCCGCGGCCGCCGGGCTGCGCGCCGCCGCCAACAACCTCGGCGTGCTGCTGCACCAGCAGGGCCACCGCGCCGAGGCCGGCCAGTGGTGGCGCCAGGCCGCCGTCTCGGGCAGCGCCCCGGCCGCCCACGCGCTCGGGCTCCAGCTGCGCGACCAGGGCGAGGAGGAGGCCGCCGAGTACTGGCTGCACTTCGCCGCCGACCACGGCCACCCGCTCGGCGCCTACGCGCTGGGCGACCTGATGGAGCACCGGCGCGACGTGCGGGCCGAGCGCTGGTTCAAGGTCTCCGCCGACGCCGGGCACCGCGAGGCCGCCTACCGGCTGGCCAGGATGCGCGAGGCCGCCGGAGACAAGGACACCGCCGAGGCCTGGTACCGCACCGCCGCCGCCCGCAGCCACCCCCGCGCCGCGCTGCGCCTGGGCGTGCTGCTGGAGGAGCGCGCCCGCACCGACCAGTCGCTGCTGGACGAGGCGGCCCGCTGGTACCGCCAGTCCGCCCAGAACGGCGAGCCGCGCGCCGCCTGCGCGCTCGGCTTCCTGCTGCGCGACTCCGGGGACGTCGCCGCCGCCGCCGAGTGGTGGCGGGAGGCCGCCGAGGCCGGCGACGGCAACGCCGCCAACGCGCTGGGCGCCCTGCACGCCAGCCGCGGCGAGGCCAAGCAGGCCGAGCACTGGTACCGCACCGCCCTCGACGCGGGTGACCAGAACGGCGCCTTCAACCTCGGCCTGCTCTGCGCCGGCACCGGCCGCGAGCAGCAGGCCGAGCAGTGGTACCGCCGGGCCGCGTACGCCGGGCACCGGGAGGCCTGCAACGCGCTGGCCGTGGTGCTGCTCCAGCGCGGCGACGAGTCCGGCGCCGAGCCGTGGTTCTCCAAGGCCGCCGAGGCCGGCAGCGTCGACGGCGCCTTCAACCTCGGCGTGCTGCACGCCGGGCGCGGTCAGCACCACCAGGCCCAGGAGTGGTACGCGCGGGCCGCCGCCGAGGGCCACGGCGAGGCGGCCCTGCAGCTGGCCGTCGCCCAGGAGCAGCGCGGCAACCTGCCCGGCGCGCTGGAGCGCTACCGGCAGGCGGCGGCCGGCGGTTCGGCGGAGGGCGCGTTCCGGCTGGCCTCGGTGCTGGACCGGCGCGGGGACGCCGACGCCGAGGCCGAGCACTGGTACGCGGTGGCGGCCGACGCCGGGCACCGGCGGGCGCAGGTGCGGATGGGCGTGCGGGCGGCCGAGCGCGGGGCGCTGGAGATCGCCGAGAGCTGGTACCGGCGGGCCGCCGAGGCGGGCAGCCGCAGTGCCGCGTTCAACCTGGGGTTGCTGCTGGCCCGGCAGGACAGCGAGGCGGAGGCGATGCTCTGGTACACCCGGGCCGCCGACGCCGGGCACGGGCGCGCCGCGCTGCGCCTGGCGCTGCTGGCGCTGCGCCGGGGCGAGCCGGTGCAGGCCGAGAACTGGTGCCGCCGGGCGATCGACTACGGGCCGGCCGAGGTCGCCGAGCGGGCCGGGCGGCTGCTGGGCGCGCTGCACGCGGAGCTCAGCGCGTAGCCCGCCGCCTCGAACGGGGCCGTCGGCCGGCTGCCGGTCAGGGGCTGCAGTCGGGGCACAGGCCGCGGTAGGTGACTTCGGCGGCGGTGACGGTGAAGCCGAAGCGCTCGGCGGCGGGGAGGTCGGCGAGCGGGTCGCCGTGCGGGTGGACGTCGCGGATCGCGCCGCAGCCGGAGCAGACCAGGTGCTGGTGGGCGCGGTGGGCGTTGGGGTCGTAGCGCTTGGCGCGGCCGTCGGTGGCGACCTCCAGCACCTCGCCGAGGGCGACGAGTTCGCCGAGCGTGTTGTAGACGGTGGCGCGGCTGATCTCGGGCAGGTGGGCGGCGGCGCGCGCGTGCACCTCGTCCGCGGTGAGGTGGACGTGCTCGCCGTCGAGGACCTCGGCCACCACCCGGCGCTGCGAGGTGAGCCGCCAGCCGTGTCCGCGCAGTCTCTCCAGCAGGTCACTCATGGCACCAGAATAAGTCACGCTCTGAGTTTGGTTCCAGTGTTGACTTGGACAAAGTCCAAGTTAGGATCGTGTCATCACGACCGGATCCCTCGGAGGCACCCGTTATGACCACGCAGGACGAGCTGCGCCCGACCCTCACCACGGAGGCGGGTGCCCCCGTCGCCGACAACCAGAACACCGAGACCGCGGGCGTCGGCGGCCCGGCCCTGATCCAGGACCAGCTGCTGTTCGAGAAGCTCGCGCACTTCAACCGCGAGCGGATCCCGGAGCGCGTGGTGCACGCACGCGGCGCCGCGGCGTACGGCACCTTCACGGTGACCGCCGACGTCTCGCGGTACACCCGCGCGGCGTTCCTGTCCGAGGTCGGCAAGCAGACCGAGGTCTTCCTGCGCTTCTCCACCGTGGCCGGCAACCTCGGCTCGGCCGACGCGGTGCGCGACCCGCGCGGCTTCGCGGTGAAGTTCTACACCGAGGAGGGCAACTACGACCTCGTCGGCAACAACACCCCCGTGTTCTTCATCAAGGACGCGATCAAGTTCCCGGACTTCATCCACACCCAGAAGCGCGACCCGTACACCGGCTCGCAGGAGGCCGACAACGTCTGGGACTTCTGGGGCCTGTCGCCCGAGGCGACCCACCAGGTGACCTGGCTGTTCGGCGACCGCGGCATCCCGGCCACCTACCGGCACATGAACGGCTACGGCTCGCACACCTTCCAGTGGCAGAACGAGGCCGGCGAGCACTTCTGGGTCAAGTACCACTTCAAGACCGACCAGGGCATCCGCAACCTCACCCAGGACGAGGCCAACAAGCTCGCCGGCGAGGACCCGGACAGCCACCAGCGCGACCTGCGCGAGTCGATCGAGCGCGGCGAGTACCCCACCTGGACGGTGCAGGTCCAGGTCATGCCGGCGGCCGACGCGGCCGGCTACCGCTTCAACCCCTTCGACCTGACCAAGGTCTGGCCGCACGCCGACTACCCGCTGATCGAGGTCGGCCGGCTGGAGCTCAACCGCAACCCGGAGAACGTCTTCGCCGAGGTCGAGCAGTCGATCTTCTCCCCGGCGCACTTCGTGCCCGGCATCGGCCCGTCCCCGGACAAGATGCTCCAGGGCCGCCTGTTCGCCTACGCGGACGCCCACCGCTACCGGGTCGGCATCAACGCCGACCACCTGCCGGTGAACCGTCCGCACGCCACCGAGGCCCGCACCAACAGCCGCGACGGCCACCTGTACGACGGCCGCCACGGGCGCCAGAAGAACTACGAGCCGAACAGCTTCGGCGGCCCGGTGCAGACCGGCCGCCCGCTGTGGGCCGCCACCGCCGTCGACGGCCCCACCGGTAACCACGCGACGCCCGCGCACGCCGAGGACGACGACTTCGTGCAGGCCGGCAACCTGTACCGGCTGTACTCCGAGGACGAGAGGCAGCGCCTGATCGCCAACCTGGCGGGCTTCATCGCCAAGGTCTCCGCCGACCGCGAGGACATCGTGGAGCGGGCGGTCGACAACTTCCGCAAGGCCGACGCCGACTACGGGCAGCGGCTGGAGGCGGCGGTGCGGGAGCTGCGCAAGCAGTAGCCCGGACCGGCTGAAGCGGCGGGCCCCTTGACCAGCACGAACTGGTCAAGGGGCCCGCACCATGGCCGCCCCAGGATTCCCGCTTCGAGCCGAAGGGGCGTGCCGGTGTCGAGAGGGAGAGGCGACCAGCGAGGTACGAGTGCCGGAGCGCCGACCGTCGGCACCGGGTCCAGAGCGCCCTGGAGGCGAGCGGGCGAGTCCCCGCGTGGATGACCGTCAGACCGACAGCCGCCGCAGGGTCTCCTCGTGCAGCAGGCCGTTGGAGGCGACGGCGTCGGCGCCGCCGGGGCCGGGGATGCCGTCCAGGCCGGTGAAGCGGCCGCCGGCCTCCTCGACCACGATGCAGGGCGCGGCCATGTCCCACAGCGACAGCTCGGGCTCGGCGGCGATGTCCACGGCGCCCTCGGCGAGCATCATGTAGGACCAGAAGTCACCGTAGGCGCGGGTGCGCCAGCAGGCGCGGGTGAGGTCCAGGAACGGGTCGAGGCGGCCGCGGTCCTCCCAGCCGGTGAGCGAGGAGTAGGAGAGGGAGGCGTCCTCGATCCGGGACACCCCGGAGACGTGGATCCGGGAGGCCTTGGCCAGGCTGCGGCCGGCGAAGGCGCCCAGGCCCTTGGCGGCCCACCAGCGGCGCTGCAGCGCCGGGGCGGAGACGATGCCGACCACCGGGCGCTGGACGCCGTCCGGGCCGTCCTCCAGCAGGGCGATCAGGGTGGCCCAGACCGGGACGCCGCGGATGTAGTTCTTGGTGCCGTCGATCGGGTCGATCACCCAGCGGCGCGGGCCCGAGCCCTGCAGACCGAACTCCTCGCCGAGGACCGCGTCGCGCGGACGGGCGCGCTGGAGCACGCTGCGCACGAGCTCCTCGGCGGCCTTGTCGGCATCGCTGACGGGGGTGAGGTCCGGCTTGGTCTCGACCGTCAGGTCGAGGGCGCGGAAGCGCTCCAGGGTGACCGAGTCGGCCGAGTCGGCGAGGACATGGGCGAGTCGGAGATCGTCGTGGTAGTCGGCCATGTCCGAAACCCTAGCGAGCCCGTCCCGATCGGCACAGCCGGGCTCGCGGAGCGGGACGCTCCCTCCGGACGCCTCCGGGCTAGTGGGCGGTGCCGCTGAGCTGCAGGCCGATCACGCCGGCGATCACCAGGGAGATGGAGACCAGCTTGAGCACCGAGGTGGTCTCGTCCAGGAAGACCATGCCGTAGATCGCGGTGCCGGCCGCGCCGATGCCCGTCCACACCGCGTAGGCGGGGCCGACCGGCAGGCTCTTCAGGGAGAGGGTGAGCAGGCCGAAGCTGCCGAGGGCGAACACGCAGAAGCTGACGGTGGGCCAGAGCTTGGTGAAGCCCTCGCTGAGCTTGAGGTTGATCGCGAAGCCGGTCTCCAGCAGGCCGGCCAGGACCACCAGGGCCCATGCCATCGCGTGCCCTTCCTGTCGATCGACGGACGGACCGTGCCCGGCCCGACTTTCCTATGATCGCCAGGCGGGCCCGCTCCGACACCTCGAACGGCCCACGGACCGCGAGACGGGCAGAGCCTCAGTCGCCGTCGCGGGACTCCTTGCTGGCCAGCAGACGGCGCAGCGAGTAGAGCCGGGCGCCCTCGGCGTGGCCCTCGGCGACCCAGGCGTCCAGGGCGCAGTCCGGTTCGTCGTGGCTGCACGCGCGCGGGCAGTCGACGGTGCCGGGCTCCAGGTCGGGGAAGGCGTGGATGACCCGGGACGGGTCGATGTGCGAGAGGCCGAAGGAGCGGAAGCCGGGCGTGTCGATCACCCAGCCGGAGTTGAGCGCCTTCTTGGAGCCCGCCTTGGCGCCGGGCGGTGGGGGCAGCCGCAGCGCGAGGGCGGAGACGGTGGTGTGCCGGCCGCGGCCGGTGACGGCGTTGACCTGGCCGGTCTGCCGCTGGCGGTCCGGGACGAGGGCGTTGACCAGGGTGGTCTTGCCGACGCCGGAGTGGCCGATGAACACCGTGGAGCGTCCGCGCAGGTGCGCGCGGACGGCCTCGGCGCCGGTGGTCTCCAGTTCGTCCCGGCGGGTGACGACGTAGGCGATGCCGAGCGGGGCGTAGGACTCCAGCAGCGGGGCGGCCGGGGCGAGGTCGGCCTTGGTGAGCACCAGCAGCGGTTCCATGCCCGCGTCGTAGGCGGCGACCAGGCAGCGGTCGATCAGCCGGGGGCGGGGCTCGGGGTCGGCCAGGGCGGTGACGATGGCCAGCTGCTCGGCGTTGGCGACGACGATCCGCTCGTACGGGTCGTCGTCGTCCGCGGTGCGCCGCAGCACGGAGCTGCGCTCCTCGACCCGCACGATCCGGGCGAGGGTGTCGGTGTCCCCGGAGAGGTCGCCGACCAGGCTGACGACGTCGCCGACGACGACGCCCTTGCGGCCCAGCTCGCGGGCCTTCATGGCGACGACCTGGTGCTCCTGCTTGGTGCCCGGGTCGACCAGGCAGGTGAGTCGGCCGCGGTCGACGGTCAGCACCATCGCCTCGGCGGCGTCCTCGTGCTTGGGCCGGATCCGGGTCCGCGGCCGGGAGCCCCGGCGGGCGGGGCGGTTGCGGATGTCGTCCTCGTCGGCGTCCTTGCCGTAGCGGCGCATGGCTTCAGTCTCCGCTCAGGCGTCCGCCGCCGCTCCGCCGAGCAGCTCCGACCACATCTTGGGGAAGTCGGGCAGGGTCTTGGCGGTGGTGGCCACGTTCTCCACCTCGACGCCGGGCACGGCGAGGCCGAGCACCGCGGCGGCGGTGGCCAGGCGGTGGTCCTCGTAGGTGTGGAAGACGCCGCCGTGCAGCGGGCGCGGGCGGATTCGCAGGCCGTCCTCGGTCTCGCTGACGTCGCCGCCGAGGTCGTTGATCTCCTTGGCGAGCGCGGCGAGCCGGTCGGTCTCGTGCAGGCGCAGGTGGGCGATGCCGTACAGATGGGACTCGGAGTCGGCGAGGGCGGCGACGGCGGCGATCACCGGGGTGAGCTCGCCGACGTCGTGCAGGTCGGCCTCGATGCCGTGGATCCGGCCGGTGCCGGTGAACTGCAGGCCCTCGTCGGTGAACTCGCAGGCGCCGCCCATCCGGGTGTAGAGGTCGCGCAGCTGGTCGCCGGGCTGGGTGGTGTGCTTGGGCCAGTCGCGGACGGTGACCCGGCCGCCGGTGACCAGGGCGGCGGCGAAGAACGGCGCGGCGTTGGACAGGTCGGGCTCGACCACCAGGTCGCGGCCGAGCAGGGCGCCGGGGGTGACCCGCCAGACGTCCTTCTCGCCGCCGTCCTCGGGGGCGTCGACCTGGGCGCCGGCCAGGCGCAGCATCTCGACGGTCATCCGGATGTGCGGCAGGGAGGGGACGGGGCCGCCGACGTGCCGGACCTCGACGCCGTGGTTGTAGCGGGCGCCGGAGAGCAGCAGGGCGGAGACGAACTGGGACGAGGAGGAGGCGTCCAGTTCGACCGGGCCGCCGTCGAGGCCGCCGGTGCCGTGGACGGTGAGCGGGAACGTGCCGCGGCCGTCGTCCTCGATGCGGGCGCCGAGCGCGCGCAGGGCGTTGATCACGCCGTGCTGGGGGCGCTCGTGGCTGCGCGGGTCGCCGTCGAAGTGGACGGGGCCGTCGGCGAGGGCGGCGAGCGGGGGCAGGAAGCGCATCACGGTGCCGGCGTTGCCGACGTCGACGTTGGCGGGGCCGCGCAGGACGGGGGCGGGGATGACCCGCCAGGCCTCGCCGCCGCCGGTGCCGCCGGAGTCGTTGTTGACCTTCTCCTCGATGGTGACCCCGAGGGCGCGCAGGCCGTCGGCCATCAGCTGGGAGTCGCGGCTGCGCAGCGGGCGGCGCACCCAGCCGGGTCCGTCGGCGAGTGCCGCCAGCACCAGGGCCCGGTTGGTGACCGACTTGGAGCCGGGGATGGTGACGGTGGCGTCGACGGGGGCGGTGGCGACGGGGGCGGGCCACAGGGTCTCGGTCATGGAGGCCAGTCTAGGGGCCGTACCGGAACGGCCCCGGTCGGTGGCCGCATGGCGGTACTCGCCCGCCCACGCCCCGGGCGGGTGGGCGCGGCGGTCAGTGCAGGGGCTGGAGCAGCCAGGTGGCGCCGAGGGCGAGGCAGGCGAGGGCGACGAGCAGGAAGACGGTGACCCAGGCGAGGGCGGGGACGTGGGTGAGCCGGGCGAGCTGGTCGGCGTCGGAGTCGCGGGCCCAGCCGATGCGGCGCTGGTGCTGGAGTTCCAGGACGGGGCGCACCGCGCCGACGAGCAGGAACCAGCAGCCGAGGTAGGCGAAGCCGGCCTGGACCTGGGCGCTGCCGAACCAGGAGACCAGGAAGAAGGCGCCGCCGGCGACCAGGACGGTGAACAGGCCGAAGGCGTTGCGCACGCGGATGAGCAGGGCCAGCAGCAGGGCGATGGCGAGCCACAGCAGCAGGGTGATCCGGTCGGCGGCGAGCAGGGCGGCGCAGCCGAGGCCGAGCAGGGCGGGGGCGGTGTAGCCGGCGGCGGCGGTGAGGACCATGCCGGGGCCGGTGGGGCGGCCGTAGGAGAGGGTGAGGCCGGAGGTGTCGGAGTGCAGCCGGATGCCGGCGAGTTTGCGGCCGGTGGCGAGCGCGGCGAGGCCGTGGCCGCCTTCGTGGGCGATGGTGACGGCGTTGCGGGCGACGTGCCAGAGCGGGCGGGCGAGGACGGTGAGCAGGGCGGCGGCGCCGGTGGCCAGGACGAGCCAGCCGGGAGGGGCGGCCTGGGTGCCGGTGACCTGGTCCCACAGGGCGCCGAGGTTCTGGTCGTTGGCGTTCATCGGGGGGTCTGCGCCTCCGTTCGCTGCGTTGGGCCGTTCGGGGCAGCCTCCCATGCGGGGACGGGCGGGCGGGAACGGGCGGTTCCGGCCGGGGGATGAGGAAGTGGTGAGAAGGGGCGGCATGGCAAGCTGGCCCGCATGTGCGGTCGCTTCGCAGCCAGCAGCAAGCCCGAGGACATCGTCGAGCTGTTCGACGTGGAGTACTGGGATCCCGAGGAAACCCTGGACCCGAACTGGAACGTGGCGCCGACCAACAGCGCGTTCGTGGTGCTGGAGCGGCTGTCCGAGGAGCGGCCGCGGCCGCTGCGCCAGCTGCGGGCGCTGCGCTGGGGGCTGGTGCCGCCGTGGTCGGACTCCGCCGGGACGGCGGTGAAGATGATCAACGCCCGGTCGGACACGGTGCACGAGAAGCCGGCGTACCGGCAGGCCTTCGCCTCGCGGCGGTGCATCCTGCCGGTGGACGGCTACTACGAGTGGCAGACGGTGCCGGGCGAGCGGGGCAAGGCGCGCAAGAAGCCGTTCTTCGTCTCCCGGGCGGACGGTGGCCCGCTGGCGCTGGCCGGGTTGTACGAGTTCTGGCGCGACCGGGCGGTGCCGCCGCGGCATCCGCAGGCCTGGCTGGTGACGTTCACGATCGTCACCACGGACGCCGAGGAGTCGCTGGCGCCGATCCACGAGCGGATGCCGCTGTTCCTCGACCGGGAGTCCTGGGGCGAGTGGCTGGACCCGCGGCTGAGCGACCCGGACCGGCTGCGCCGGCTGCTGATACCCCCGCCGCCCGGCGCGCTGCTGGCCACCCCGGTGTCCCCGGCGGTCGGCAGCATCCGCAACAACGGCCCGGAGCTCAAGGAGCCGTGGGTCGAGGCCGAGTACGAGACCACCCTGTTCTGACGTTTCCCGGACTCGCGTCCCGGATCCACGTCCTTGGATTCAAGCCGGCTGGAGCCGCCGAGATGACCACCTCCGAACTCGTTGCCACCGGGGCCGGCGAGGCCCGGATCACCTACCACCGGGCGGCCGCCCCGAGGGCCGTGCTGGCGCTGGGGCACGGCGCCGGCGGCGGGGCCGGCGGCGGGGCCGGGGCGCCGGACCTGGTGGCGCTGGCCGAGCGGCTGCCGCCGCGCGGGATCACCGTGGTGCTGGTCGAGCAGCCGTGGCGGGTGGCGGGCAGGAAGCTGGGCCCCGCGCCGAAGACCCTGGACCTGGGCTGGCGGCCGGTGGCGGAGCGGCTGGCCGGGCGGGGGGTGCCGCTGGTGGTCGGCGGGCGCAGCGCCGGGGCGCGGGTGGCGTGCCGTACGGGGGCGTCGACCGGGGCGGTGGGGGTGGTGGCGCTGGCGTTTCCGCTGCACCCGCCGGGCAGGCCGGAGAAGAGCCGGGCGCAGGAGCTGCTGGAGTCGGGGTTGCCGACGCTGGTGGTGCAGGGCACGGCGGATCCGTTCGGCGGGCCGGCGGAGTTCCCGGAGCTGCCGCGGGGGCACGAGCTGGTGGAGGTGCCGTACGGCGGTCACGGGTTCGCGGTGCCCAAGCGGGCGCCGGTCGGGGAGGACGAGGTGCTGGGGCTGATCTGCTCGGCGGTGGGGGACTGGGTGTTGCGGCTGGTGTGAGCGGGGCGTCGCCCGGGGTGGCCGTGACCAGGGAGTTCGCGATCGCTCACTCGTGCGAGTGGACGGTGCGCGCGGGCGGGAATGCGGGCGGGGCCCGGGTGGTTGTCGTGTCCGTCAGCACGAGTCACCGGTGAGAGGCAGGGCAGATGGGTTCGATCGCGTGCCCCGAACGGCCTGAGGAGCGCGAGGCCACCACGGCGTTCGCCCCCTCCTGGTCGGAGTGGCTCGACGCGGGCGAGAAGCCCGTCAGCCCGATATCCTCCATTTCTGGGCGGCCCGCCGTGGGTCGTTCCCGTCATGCCGAGGAGGTGGGTCCGGTCGTCGGGACCGAGCACGAGGCCGAGCCGGGCCGTGGCCCGGACGAGGCCCTGCCTGCGGACGAGGCGCTCACCGGGGAGGAGCTGGCCGAGGCGATCGGCGAGGACACCTTCCGGGTGTCGGCGGAGGAGACCGAGGAGGCCCGGCGGGAGCGTTTCGAGCGCGACGCCCTGGGCTACCTGGATCCGATGTACTCGGCGGCGCTGCGCATGACGCGCAACCCGGCGGATGCGGAGGACCTGCTCCAGGAGGCGTTCGCCAAGGCGTACGCGTCCTTCCACCAGTTCCGTGAGGGCACGAACCTTAAGGCCTGGCTGTACCGCATCCTCACCAACACGTTCATCAACTCGTACCGCAAGAAGCAGCGGGAGCCCCAGCGCACCGCGGCGGAGGAGATCGAGGACTGGCAGCTGGCCCGGGCCGAGTCGCACATGTCGACCGGTCTGCGCTCGGCCGAGACCCAGGCGCTCGACCACCTCCCCGACAGCGATGTGAAGGACGCGCTCCAGGCCATTCCGGAGGAATTCCGGATCGCCGTCTATCTCGCGGACGTAGAAGGCTTTGCGTACAAGGAGATCGCGGACATCATGGGTACTCCCATCGGTACGGTGATGTCCCGGCTGCACCGCGGCCGCCGGCAGCTGCGCGGCATGCTGGAGGACTACGCCCGTGAGCGCGGGCTGGTCCCGGCCGGCAGCGGGGCAGGGCAGGAAGCGAAGGGCTCGGGCTCATGAGCTGCGGCGATCCGCACGAAACGGAGTGTGGCGAGGTCCTCGACCACCTCTATGAATTCCTCG
Organism: Kitasatospora sp. NPDC023118; assembly: GCF_055560875.1. Lineage (NCBI taxonomy): Bacteria > Bacillati > Actinomycetota > Actinomycetes > Kitasatosporales > Streptomycetaceae > Kitasatospora > Kitasatospora sp. NPDC023118. The sequence continues at coordinate 372,251 of NZ_JBVHHW010000004.1, read as the reverse complement.
ACAACGAGATGCCCGAGGGGGATTGCGCCAAGCTGCGCGTGCACTTCGAGGAGTGCTCGCCGTGCCTGAAGCAGTACGGGCTGGAGCAGGCGATCAAGGCGCTGATCAAGCGTTCCTGTGGCTGCGACGACACCCCGACCGACCTGCGCGGCAAGGTGCTGGCGAGGATCGACTCGATCCGGGCCGGGCAGCGCTCGGGTGAGCCGGTGGTGGTCGCCGCGGAGACCTCGGTCGAGGTGCACACCGAGTCCGCCCGTCCGGCACCGACCATGACGAAGGCGCAGGCCCAGGCGCAGGCGCGGGAGGGCGCGGCCGAGGAGCCGGCCGTGCGCCCCGGTGCGCCGGTCGAGGCCGGCGCCCCGGCGGAGTGAGCGGCCGGTCGGTGCGCGGCTACGCGGCCGCCGACCGGGCGCGGTAGTGCGCCGGCCCGTCGATGAGGGGGCGGCCCGGCGGTTCGGGCAAGGAGTTTCAGCGGCCCCGGGAGCGTGCGCTCCCGGGGCCGCTCCCGTTCTGCTCGCATGCGCCGTCACTCGTTCGAGTGAGTTGGCGGTGCGCCAACTGCGCCATCGCGCGATCATGCGTCCCCGCGCCCGGACGGCGGCCTATCCTCCTGACGGACGCTCACCGTCGGTACCCCCGGCGCGCTGAGGCAAACACGGGCCCGGACGGCGGGGAGGTCGAGATCGCTACCGACAGTGGAGGCGCGACCCTGCCGCAGGGGGCGGCGCGCTACCTGGTGGCCGTCCCGGTGGCGGCGCTGTGCTGCCTGCTGCCGTTGCTGCCGCAGGCCGTGCCCCCCGGGATGCCGCGCTGGCTCGGCCACCCGGTGGACTGGCCCAAGGTCGGACTGCTGGCCTTCCTGCACGGCTGCTGGGAGTCGCTCGCCCAGGGCCTGCCCAGCCCCTGCTCGCTCCTGGTGCGCCGGTTGCTGCGCCGCCCCGCGCCCAGCGAGCGCGCCCCCGCCCGGCCCGGGGTGAACGCCTTCTTCCCGGTGCTGTTCGCCGGGGTGCTGATGCTCCCGCCGGCCGCCGCCGCCCTGGTCGCCGCCCCTGCCGCGCTGCTCGGCGGCCCGACCGGGCCCGGCTGCCGCCGGCGCCAGCTGTTCAACGGCTCACAGCTCGCGCTGTGCGCCTTCGCCTCCTCCGTCGCCTTCCACCTGCTGCGCGGCCCCCAGCTGCTGCTCGGCTCTCGCTTCCCGGCCGCACTCGTGCCCGGCTTCGTCGCCGTCGCCACGTTCTGCCTGGTCAACGGGGCGGTGGTGGGGGTGATGGTGATGCTCAGCGAGGGCCGCGGGGCCGGGGTGGTGCTGCGCGGGGCCCGCTCGGTGTGCGGGCTGCCGGTGCTGGTGCACGCGGCCGGCGGACTGATGGTCTCGGTGCTCTGGCAGGGCCCGTACGGGGCGTTCGCCGCGCTGCTGGCGCTGCTGCCACTGTCCATCTCCGCCTGGGTGTTCGCCCAGGGCCAGCGCGAGCGGGACGCCCACCAGGCCACCGTGCAGTCGCTGGTGCAGGCCGTGGAGATCAAGGACGCGTATACCCGCGGGCACAGTGAACGGGTCGGCCGGGCCTCGGTGCTGATCGCCACTCAGCTCGGCATGGAGGCCGAGCGGCTGCGCACCCTGCGCTTCGCCGGGATCCTGCACGACGTCGGCAAGCTGGGGGTGGCCACCGAGCTGCTGCGCAGAAACGGTCCCCTCAGCGAGGACGAACGCCGGGCCGTGGAGGTCCACCCGGTGTACGGGTACGAGCTGGTGCGCGGGATCGACTTCCTCGGCGAGGCGCACGCCGGGATCCTGCACCACCACGAGCGGATGGACGGGCGCGGCTACCCAAGCGGGCTGGCCGGCGAGCAGATCCCCGAGTTCGCCCGGATCATTTCGGTCGCCGATGCCTTCGACTCGATGACCTCCACCCGCTCCTACCGGCGCGGGCGCCCGGTCACCGAGGCGGTGGCCGAGCTGGAGCGCTGCTCGGGCAGCCAGTTCGACCCGGTGATGGTGCGCGCTCTGATCGACGCGCTGGCCGCGCACGACTGGCAGCCGGTGGTGCACTCCGAGGACTGCGTACGGGCCGTCCCGGACATCCCGCTCGGGGTGCCCGAGCCGGTGCGGTCCGCGCCCGGCCGGGTGCCCGCCCAGGGCGGGAGCGTCCCCGCGGCCGGGCAGCCGTGACGGGCCCCGGCCCGGCCGGCTCCGGCCGTACGGGGCCCGGTCGTGCGACGTACGGCCGTAAGGGGCTCGGTCGAGCGACGTCCGCCCGGCCGGACTCCGGCCGGACGACGCCGGGTCGTGCGGCCCGCGGGCGCACCGCCCGCGCGGTGCACACGGCCGCCGCCGTGCTGCTGGCGCTCGCGCTCGGCGCGGTCGCGCAGCGCGGGGTCGCGGAGCCGGGGGTCGCGCTGGCGTTCACCGCGCTGATCGCGCTCGGCGAGTGCGTCCGGATCACCCTTCCGGGTGATCGCGAGCAGGCGCCCATCGGCGCGGCCGGCGCGCTGGCGTACGCCCTGCTCGGGCCGCTGCGCGGGGTGCCGACCGCACACGGCACGCTCCAGGTGGTCGCCGTGACCGGGGCCGGCCTGCTGCTGGCCTGGCTGCCCGGCCTCGCCCTGCCGCACCGCCCCGAGCGCCCGCACCGGCGCCCGCCCTGGGCCGACCCGGCCCGCCGGGACGGCGCCGCCCGTCGGCTGCTCGCGGTCGGCTTCGCCGCCGCCGTCTTCCAGCCGCTGTACAACGGCGGCCTGGTCGACCGCTTCTCGCCCGAGGGCCCGGCCTACGGGGCGTTCCTGACCGTCGTCGCCGCGCTGGCCGCGCTCTGCGACGCCACCCTGGCGGCACTGCTGCGCTGCGACTCGGCGGGCCCCGAGAGCGGCCTGCGGCTCCCGGCGGCGCTGGAGGACGAGCTGCGCTCGCTGTTCGGGATCGGCTCGGCGATCGTCGCCACCGGGATGCTGGTCAGCCTCGCGGCCGGCGAGGTGGGGCTGTGGGCGCTGCCGCTGTTCTGCACCCCGCTGCTGCTCGCCCAGGTGTCCTTCCGGCGGGCCGCCGCGGTGCGGGCCGCCACCGGGCAGACCATCGCGAGCCTGGCCCGGGCCACCGAGGTGGCCGGCTACACCCCGCACGGGCACGCGCGCCGGGTCGCGGACACGGCGTGCGCGCTCGGCCGCGAGCTGGGGCTGGGCACCCGGGAGCTCGCCCTGCTGGAGTACGCGGCGCTGATGCACGACGTCGGCCAGCTGTCCCTGGTCGAGCCCGTACCGGACGGTGCCACCGCGCTGCTGCCCTGCGACGAGCAGCAGCGCATCGCCCGCCTCGGCAGCGAGGTGATCAGCCGCACCGGGGTACCCCGGCGGGTCGCCGAGCAGGTCGCCCGGCTGGCCGATCCCTTCCCCGGGCCGGTCGGCGGCGAGGGCCCGGCGCCCCTGGCGGCCCGGATCATCCGGGTCGCCAACGCCCACGACGACCTGCTGACCACGGCCCGCGGCCGGGGCGTCGGCGAGGCGGTGGGGCGGCTGGAGGCGCTGGAGGTGCTGCGGCTGGGCCGCGGCCGGGTCTACGACGCCCGGGTGGTGGACGCCCTGGCCCGGGTCGGCGGGCAGGTGCGCGGCTGAGCCCGTCCCGTCCGCAACCGTCCCGTTCGTGGATCGAGGCCCGCTCGGCCTCGGGGCGGGCCCGTGCGTCCAGGGGTTGAGGAGGCGCGCTCCGGCGGGCAGGCTGGGGAGGGGCGGGCCCCAACCTCGGCGGTGGGGAGCGCGGGTGGGGGCGGGCGTGGTTGGATGCGGTCGTAGCGTGGAACACCGACCCGGGGCACCGGGCCCCGGACCCCGTCGTGGACGGGACGGGCCCGTCGGCTACGGGACTTGAGCGGACGACGACGGCAGGGACGAACGTGAGGATCTTCCACCGGGCACGGCACCGGCCGTCCGCCACCTGGCGGCAGACGACCGATCGGGCCTTCACGCTGATCGGCGACGGCCGCTACGAGGACGCCGGCGCCCTGCTGGTGATGGCCGCCGACCTGGAGCCCTGGCTGTCCGACTCCTGGTTCAACCTCGCCCTGCTGCACAAGTTCCGCCGGGACTGGGAGCAGGCCCGCTCGGCCGGCCTGCGCGCCGTCGCCCTGCTGGACCGCGAGCACGGTGCCCCCGACTGGTGGAACCTCGGCATCACCGCCACCGCCCTGCAGGACTGGCCGCTGGCCCGCCGCGCCTGGCAGGCGTACGGGCTCAAGCTGCCCGGCGGCCCCGGCGTGGACGGTCCGGTCAGCCTGGACCTCGGTACCACCCCGGTGCGGCTGTCCCCGGACGGCGAGTCCGAGGTGGTGTGGGGCCGGCGCCTGGACCCGGCCCGGATCGAGGTGCTGTCCATCCCGCTGCCCTCCTCCGGCCGCCGCTGGGGCGAGGTGGTGCTGCACGACGGCGCCCCGCACGGCGAGCGGGTCACCGACGGCGTGGCCTACCCGGTGTTCGACGAGATCGAGCTGTGGGCGCCCTCCCCGGTGCCGACCTACGTGGTGCTGCTGCAGGCCGCCACTTCCGGCGACCGGGACGCCCTGGAGCGGCTGGTCGCCGAGGCCGGCTACGCCGCCGAGGACTGGACCTCCTCGGTGCGGCTGCTGTGCCGGGCCTGCTCGGAGAGCCGGATGGCCTCCGACGACGGCATCGTCGCCCACCACGACCCGCACGACGACGGCGACGCCGCCCACCCCGGCCACCTCAGCCACCTCAGCCAGGGCGGCGCCGCCGGGATGTCCTGGCTGGTCGAGCGCGAGTGCGGGATCGCCGCCCCGGCGAACCTGGTCCGCACCCTGCTGGACCGCTGGGTCGCGGCCGCCCCGGGAACCCGGGCTTACCGGGATCTCGAAGAAGTGTGCTGAGTACCCTGGTGAGGTACGCGTAGACCTATGGAAGCGGAAGACATGGCGGAGCAGCACGACCACGAGCACGAGCACGACGTGGAGGGGGCGGCGCCCGAGGCACCGACCAAGGTGATCGGTGAGGAGCCCGACCTCACCAAGGGCACCGCGCGTCCGATCACCGTCGTGGGCAACCCGGTGCTGCACCGCGAGGTCAAGGACGTCACCGCCTTCGACGGCGAACTGTCCGCGCTGATCGACGACATGTTCCAGTCGATGTACGCCGCCGAGGGCGTGGGTCTCGCCGCCAACCAGATCGGCGTGGACCTCAAGGTCTTCGTCTACGACTGCCCGGACGACGAGGGCGTGCGCCACATCGGCCACGTGATCAACCCGACGCTGGAGGAGTACCCGGCCGACCGCCGCCGGGTGCTCGACGACGGCAACGAGGGCTGCCTGTCCGTCCCGACCGCCTACGCCGAACTGCCGCGCCCGGACTACGCGGCGGTCACCGGAGTCGACAAGGACGGCACGCCGATCCGGGTCGAGGGCACCGGCTTCTTCGCCCGCTGCCTCCAGCACGAGACCGACCACCTGTACGGCACCCTCTACATCGACAAGCTGTCGAAGCGGGACCGCAAGGACGCCCTGCGCCAGATGGCCGAGGGCACCGCGCGCTACGCGACCGTGCCGAACGAGTAAGAGCCGAGTAGTAGCAGCAGCAGTAGTCGGCGAAGGCCGGTGCGGATCTCCCGCACCGGCCTTCGGTGCATTGTGGGGCCGGCGGGATCCTCCAGTGGCCCGCCTCCTGTCCTGACCGATCCTGTCCTGACCGAGTTCCCGGCCCGGAAATCAGCTGCCGCCGGGGCGGGGGGCGGGGTCGGCTCGTCCAAAACAATTCCCTTTTATCCGGGGGATGTTGGAGGATTTCACACTGGTGCGGGAGACTGCCCGGGCGATATCCGGCAGTCGCCGGGGAATCTTCGTGAACACACCCCTGGGCGGTTGTACATGTGGATTCCGGCCGCTCGGTGATCACATTTCGCCAACCCCCGTGCGGGGCTTGCGGAGATCCCGAAGAGCGGCGGTAACTTCATGTGGTCGCAGCCCCACCATGCGCACACGGCATCCCGAGGCCGGGCCGCCTGACCAGGCGCGCTACCTCCACCGTGGTGAGCACTCCGGTACCTCCGGGTGAACTCCGCCCACCCGCCGCGCATTTCTGCGAATCCCCCCGCATCACCATGAACACCTTTTCCGTGACCACTGCTTCGATGTGGAGGCAAGGCATGCGCGACGCCCTCCGAGGCGAACGCCCGATAGTGACTCCGTCGGGCGGATATGAGGCACTTCCGTACTCCCCGCGCTGCCAGGAGATCTGGCGGCGCGGGGACCACCTGCTCATCGGTGTCAGCCCCGGCAACAGCTATTTCAGTGCCCGGCGGGTCACCGAACTCATCGGGTGGGGGCGGGAGTTCTTCGAAAGGATCGACATCGTCTACGCGGACCTGTTCGTCGGCACCCAGTACGAGACCTTCGGCTACACCCCGGAACACGCCGAGCGCCGGGCCCTCAAGGAGGTCAAGGCGACCGCGCGCCGGATCGAGCGGGGCGTCGAGGATGCCGCCCGCCAAGGCGACGTCCGGGTGCACGCCCTCTCCTCCTTCGCCGGTGACCAGGCCTACCGGCGGCTGCACCGGCAGGCCGTCGACGCCCTCCGGACCGACCGGGAGTTCCGCGAGGCCGCCGAGGGCATGGCCCGTGGCTTCCTCGCCGCCCGGCTGGACGAGGGCCTCGCCCCCAGCGAACCCCAACTCGCCGCCGGGCTCCGGTACATCGCCGCCGAACTGCCGTTCTTCCTGAACACCCCGGCCCTGCTCGGCGTGCGCTCCTCCGTCAGCTGCTACCACCTGCAACTCCCGCTCACCCCTGTCCTGTTCGGACGGGACGAAGGACTGCGTGCCGCACCGGGCCAGGCCTACGCGGTGATCCGCCCGGCCGCACCGCGGCCCGCTACGACCGCGCCCGGCCCCGCTGCCGACGCCGCCGTGCCCGTCCGCGCCGCGTAGCCGAGCCGTTCGGACCGCGAACTTCCCCAAGGAGACACGCCCATGACCGTTCCCCACCCGCCGACTACCGACATCGCCTTCCCGCTCTCCCGGCGAGGCGACGTCCTCCCCGTCGAGGTGAACCGACTGCGAGAGGAAGCGCCGATCGCCGAAGTCCGTACCCTGACCGGCGATCCGGCCTGGTTGATCAGCAGCTACGCGCTGGCCGAACAGGTGCTGGAGGACGAGCGGTTCAGCCTCAAGGACACCGCCAACCCCGGTGTCCCCCGCCAGTACGCGCTGACCGTCCCGCCGGAGGTGGTCAACAACATGGGCAACATCAACAGCGCCGGGCTGCGCAACGCCGTCATGAAGACCCTCTCCCCGCGAGCCGACCGCGAACTCGACGGCTGGCTCCACGCCGAGGCCCACCGGCTGATCGACGAGATCGTCGCCCAGGGCGCCCCCGGCGAACTCCGGGACGGTTTCACCGACCCCTACTCCGCCGCACTGCACTGCCGGCTGCTCGGCATCCCGGCCGACGACTGGCGGCGGCTGATGGCCGGCATCGACGTCGCCTTCCTCACCAGCCCGGTGCCCTTCGCCGGCTCGACCCCCAACTGGTACAAGGACCTCGACTACATGCTCGGGCGGCTCAACGCCGACCCGGAACCGGTGGACGGCCTGCTCGGCCGGTTCGCCGCGCTGCGCCGCTCCCCGGACGTCTCCGACCGGGTCGGCGACGAGCTGCTCGCCACCGTCGCACTGTCGCTGTTCGGTGCGGGCGCGGTGTCGACCTCGTCCTTCCTGCTGAACGCGATCATCTACCTGTGCGAGCAGCCCGAACTCGCCGACCGGCTCCGGCGGGAGCCGGCGCTGATCGGGCGCGCGGTGGACGAGTTGCTGCGGGTGAACCTGTCGATCGGCGACGCCCTGCCGCGGCTCGCGCTCGCGGACGTGCAGGTGGGCGACGTGCTGGTGAAGGAGGGCGAGCTCGTGCTCGTCCTGGTCGAGGGCGCCAACTACGACCCGGCGGTCTTTCCTGACCCGGAGCGGATCGACTTCGACCGGCCGAGCAACCCGCACCTCGCGTTCGGTGCGGGCCGCCACTTCTGCCCGGCCTCGGCGCTCGGCCGCACGCACGCCGAGATCGCCGTCGCCGCGCTCGTCGAGCGGCTGCCGGGGCTGCGGCTCGCCCTTCCGGCCGAACAGCTGGCCTGGCGGCCGGGGTTCATCAAGCGGCTGCCGGAGCGGCTGCCGGTGGTGTGGTGAGCGGACCGGCGGTAGTCACGTCGGCTTCCCGGCGTCCTGCGCACGCCTAGCGGCGCAGGTGCGGCAGCCCCCGGCCGGTGCGAACGCCGGCCGGGGGCCGGGGAGTTCGGGGCCGGTGCGGATCTTCCGTACCGGCCTTCGCGCTGTCCGGCTACACGAGGAGCCACTCGGGGCCGTAGGTGGAGCCGGGGTCGGCGGGGAGCTTGACGACCTCGATCTGCTGGGCCGTGGCGCGCATCTGGAACATCAGGCCGATCGCGGTGCCGATCGCGGACGGGTCGTCGCTCCAGGCCTTTTCGAGGGCGCGCAGCATGTCGCTGTACTGCTGGTTGAAGGCGTCCAGGAGCTTGGCGGTGGGCTGGTCGGGCGAGTTGGGGTCGCCCGTGCGGGGCCAGCCGCCCTTGGGCACCCGGGCGACCGGGAAGGTGTCCGGCAGCGGGACGTCGTCTCCGGTGAACTCGAACTTCTGGGTCATGTCGTTGAAGACGAGCTTCTTGCCGACGGCGATCTCCTTGAAGGCGTAGTAGTGGGCGAGTTCGCCCGGGGCGCTGGGGAAGGGGTCCTCCGGGGAGGCGGTGGTCCCCTCGCCCTGGGCCTGGATGATGTTGATCGCCTTCAGTACGTCGTCGATGGTGTTCATCGCGGTGATGTTGCGGTTCGGCCCGGGCGAGGAGGTCACCTGCCGCTGACCGGTGAGGAGGTGGGCGAACGTGGGGAAGACGTTGGCGATGCGCTGGTAGAAGGCGCCGATGGTGTTGCCGTCGGCCGCGAAGGCGAGCGGGTTCTCGGGCTTCTCGATGTCGGAGAAGAGCTTGGCCGAGTCGCGGCTCAACCCGCTGAGGTAGACCGTCAGCCCGGGATTCACGCCGCCGGGAAGCTCGCCCGGGTACTTCGGGACGGTGAGCGGGTTGGTGAGGACGACCGTGCCGCCGATGCTGGTGAGCATGTTGCAGACCAGCCCGAAGTGGTACATCTCGTCGAGGATGATCTCGTGGATGGTGTGACGGACCGGCTTGCTGTTGTCCGGGTCGGTGATCGACCAGAGGGCGGTGGCGTAGGGCGCGATGGTCGACACCTCCAGCATGATCGCCCGCTGGAGGGCGTCCTTGAGCTCCTGTTCGGTCCACTCCTCCTCCGCCATGCTCATGAGCTGGACGATGGCGTCGCTCTCGTAGTCGAGGATTCCGGTCGTCACGGGGTGCCCCTTTCGTTCGGCTGTGGGCCGGACGGTAACCGGGTGTCGGTCGTGTACGGATGCGGTGTGCCGGTGTGGCCCGGGAGTTCATTCGGACGGGCGGCGCGCGGTGCCGTCACCGCCCGCCCGGGGTGAACGGCGGGCCGGGCGGGGGAGTTGGCCGCTACCGAGGGGGTGCGTCCAGGGCGGGGGCGACGGCGTCGCGCGGGGACAGGGGAGTTCAGGGGTGGTGGGTGGTGATGGTGATGGGGTGGGCGGTCTAGTCGGTCATGTCGCCGACGTAGAGGGTGGTGCTCCAGCTGCCGCCCCGGTCGAGACAGCGGGCGACGCCCTGGCCGCCGGCGGGGCCGATGCAGATGCGGATGAAGTCGCGGTGGGCCTCGCGGATGGGGAGCGTGCGGTCGGCCTTGTGCCGGTCCGTGACTCGAAGGACCCTGGCGGGCCGACTCTGCTCTTCCCGGCTGATGCTTGGGCTTCGCTCGTCGCGGGGGTCAAGTCCGGCGAGTTTCCGACCGATTGAAACAACAGAGGTGCCCCGCACGGGCTGTGGCCGTGCGGGGCGTCGTCATCTGAACCAGCGCGCACCTCGGAATTGCACGCCCCGGGTGAGTCTCTGCGCTTCTACCGTTGCCCATCGGTGCCAGGCAACGATGGGCAACCGGACGTGTTCTGCACCCGAAGGGAGCGCAGTATGGGTGAGCACGAGAAGCCGCCGCCGGACCCGGGCCAGGGGACCCCACCGCCGGGCAATGCCGACGGGCAGGTCCCGCCCCCGCCGCCGAGCGATGGAAAGCACAAGAAGTGAGCGGCGACCTGGCTGACCGCCGCACGCGGCTGGACGCGGTGATGGAGCAGCGCGCGGCCTGGCCGGCCGATTCGCCGTGGTTGCGGGAAGCCATGGCCGTGCTGCCTCGCGACGCGTTCGCGCCGGATCGGCTCTGGCGTTGGGACGGCCACCGCTACGTGCCGCTCGACCGGGCGACCGATCCGGCCGGGTGGGCGGACGAGGTGTACGCCGGCCCGGATGCGGCGGCGGTCACCCAGGTCACCGCCGGGCTTCCGTCATCGAGCCTCTCGGCGCCCGCTGTGGTCGCCGACATGCTGGACAGCCTGAGGCTGGAGCCCGGCCACACGGTGTGGGACATCGGCACTGGCCAGGGGTGGAGCTGTGCGCTTGCCGCGTGGCGCGCCGGGCCCGGCTTGGTCGTCTCCACGGAGATCGATGAAGACCTCGTGGTGTCCGCCCGCCGACGGCTCGGCGCCACCGGGGTTGATGCCGAAACGCTCGTGGGCAACGGCACCAGCAGTGTGCCGCCCGGCGGCCCGTTCGACCGGATCCATGCGACCTACGCGGTCGAGACCGTTCCGTACGCGTGGATCAAGGCCGCCAGACCGGGCGGTCGGATCGTCTACCCCTGGGGACGGCTTGGCCACGTGGCGCTCACAGTGGCCCCCGACGGCTACAGCGCGAGCGGTTGGGTGCAGGGGCTTGGACAGTTCATGGCTGACCGGTCTGGCCCAGTCTGGGTGCCGACCGGCTACACGAAAGTGCGTGGCACCGGCGGCCCTGACACCGAGCGGCTCATCGAATGCGACCTCGCCCCGCTCGCCGACGACTGGGACCTGCGTTTCGCGGTGCGCGTCGCCGTTCCGGACGCCATCCTGATCACCAGCCGGGACGAGGACGGCGTCAACGCCTGGATCCACGACGGCAACGCGTCGTGGGCGGCGCTGTCCGCGCGTGGCGACGGCAGCACCGTGCTGCACCAAGGCGGCCCGCAGCGCATCGGCGACGAACTGCTGACTGCCTGGTCGCAGTGGGAGGCTCACGGCCGCCCGACGCCGTACGACTACGGGATCACCGTCACGCCGGAGCAGCAGTGGGCGTGGCTGCGCGATGAGGACGGGCCGAGCTGGCCCATCGGAGAAGCGGGGGAGCGCCGAGCGGCGCTCCCCCGCTGAACCCTGCTTCCTAGAAGTCGTCGTCGAAGGACACCGAGCCCTCGACGGCGACCTGGTACGCCGAGACCCGGCGCTCGAAGAAGTTGGTCAGCTCCTGGACGTTCTGGAGCTCCATGAAGCCGAACGGGTTGGTCGACCCGTAGCGGATCGGCATGCCGAGGCGGGCCAGGCGCTGGTCGGCAACAGCCTCCAGGTACTGGCGCATGGAGTCGGTGTTCATGCCGGCGAGACCGTCACCGCACAGGTCCTGGGCGAACTGGAGCTCGGCCTCGACGGCCTCCTCCAGCATCTCCGTGACCTGCTTGGCCATCTCGTCGTCGAAGAGGTCGGGCTCCTCCTCGCGAACGGTGTCCACGACCGACATCGCGAAGTCCATGTGCATGGACTCGTCGCGGAACACCCAGTTGGTACCGGTCGCAAGGCCGTGCAGCAGACCCCGGCTCCGGAACCAGTACACGTAGGCGAAGGCGCCGTAGAAGAACAGGCCCTCCACACAAGCCGCGAAGCAGATCAGGTTCAGGAGGAACGCGCGGCGGTCCTCCTTCGTCTGCAGCGACTCGATGTGGTCGACCGCGTTCATGTACTTGAAGCAGAACTTGGCCTTCTGCGCGATGGAGGGGATGTTCTCCACGGCAGCAAAGGCAGCCGCGCGGTCCTCCGGGTCGGGCAGGTAGGTGTCCAGCAGCGTCAGGTAGAACTGCACATGGACGGCCTCCTCGAACAGCTGACGCGACAGGTACAGCCGCGCCTCCGGGGAGTTGATGTGCTTGTAGAGGCTCAGCACCACGTTGTTCGCGACGATCGAGTCGCCCGTCGCGAAGAACGCGACCAGGCGGCCGATCAGGTGGCGCTCGCCCTCGCTCAGCTTCGCCAGGTCGGCGACGTCCGAGTGCAGGTCCACCTCCTCCACGGTCCAGGTGTTCTTGATCGCGTCGCGGTACCGGTCGTAGAACGACGGGTAGCGCATCGGGCGCAGGGTCAGCTCGAAGCCGGGGTCGAGCAGCATCTTGCGGTCTTCGTTCGGGGTGCTCACTGGCAGGCCTCGCAGGACTCGGGGTTCTCCAGGGAGCAGGCGATGGCGGCTTCCTGCTCCGGGGTGAGGGTCGGGGTGTTCACCGGCACGGGCGCGGCGGCGCGGGCGGCACCGGAGGCGGCCTGGGCGATGCGGGTGGCCGGGCGCGAGCGCAGGTAGTAGGTGGTCTTGAGACCGACCTTCCACGCGTAGGCGTACATCGAGCTGAGCTTGCCGATGGTCGGCGCCGCCATGAACAGATTGAGCGACTGACTCTGGTCCAGGTACGGCATGCGGGCCGCGGCCAGGTCGATCAGCGCGCGCTGCGGCAGCTCCCAGGCCGTCCGGTAGAGCGAACGGACCTCCTCCGGCAGCCAGTTGAACTCCTGCACCGAGCCGTTGGCGTCGCGCAGGGCGTCGCGGGTCTGCTGGTCCCAGACGCCGAGCTCCTTGAGCTCGCGCACCAGGTACGGGTTGACCTGGAGGAACTCCCCGCTCAGGGTCTCGCGCTTGAACAGGTTGGACACCTGCGGCTCGATGCACTCGTACACGCCGGCGATGGACGCGATGGTCGCGGTCGGGGCGATCGCGAGCAGGAGCGAGTTGCGCAGGCCGGTGACGGCGATGCGGGCGCGCAGCGCCGTCCAGCGGTCGGCCCACTGCGGGGCGGCCGTCGGGAAGTGGTCGATGTGCAGCTCGCCGCGGGCGGCGCGGGTCTCGCCGTAGGCCTCGTGGCGGCCCAGCTGCTCGGCCAGGTCGGCGGAGCGCTCGTAGGCGGTGAGCATGATGCGCTCGGCGATGAGCGTGGACAGCCGCGCGGCCTCGGCCGAGTCGAAGTCGATCCGCAGCTTGAAGAAGACGTCCTGCAGGCCCATCACGCCGAGGCCCACCGGCCGCCAGCGGGAGTTGGAGGTCCCGGCCTCAACCGTCGGGTAGAAGTTGATGTCCACCACGCGGTCGAGGAACGTCACGGCCGTACGGACGGTGGCGTCCAGCCGCTCCCAGTCCATGGCGCCGAGCAGGTCGTCGGCGGAAGCCCCGGCAGCGACGTGGGCGCCGAGGTTGACCGAGCCGAGGTTGCAGACGGCGGTCTCGGAGTCGTCCGTGACCTCCAGGATCTCGGTGCACAGGTTGGAGGAGTGCACCGTGCGGCCCGGCAGCGCGGTCTGGTTGGCGGCGCGGTTGGAGGCGTCCTTGAAGGTCATCCAGCCGTTGCCGGTCTGCGCCAGGGTGCGCATCATGCGGGCGTACAGGGTCTGCGCCGGGATGGTGCGGACGGCCTTGCCGGCCTGCTCGGCCTTGCGGTAGGCCTCGTCGAAGTCAGCCCCCCACAGGTCGACCAGCTCGGGCACGTCGGCGGGGGAGAACAGCGACCAGTCGGCGTTGGCGTTGACCCGGCGCATGAACTCGTCCGGGATCCAGTGCGCCAGGTTGAGGTTGTGGGTGCGGCGCGCCTCCTCACCGGTGTTGTCGCGCAGCTCCAGGAACTCCTCGATGTCGGCGTGCCAGGTCTCCAGGTAGACGCAGGCCGCGCCCTTGCGCCGGCCGCCCTGGTTGACCGCGGCGACCGAGGAGTCGAGGGTGCGCAGGAACGGGACGATGCCGTTGGACTTGCCGTTGGTGCCGCGGATCAGGCTGCCGCGCGAGCGGATGCGCGAGTAGGACAGGCCGATGCCGCCGGCGTGCTTGGACAGCCGGGCGATCTGCGCGTAGCGGTTGTAGATCGAGTCCAGGTTGTCCAACGGGGAGTCGAGCAGGTAGCAGCTCGACATCTGCGGGTGCCGGGTGCCGGAGTTGAAGAGCGTCGGCGAGGAGGTCAGGTACTCCAGGCGGCTCATCAGGCCGTACAGCTCGGCCACCTCGCGCACCGACTGCTCGGAGTCGCCGACCGCCAGGCCGCAGGCGACGCGGAGCAGGAAGTGCTGCGGGGTCTCGATCACCTTGCGGGTGATCGGGTGGCGCAGCAGGTAGCGGGACTGCACGGTGCGCAGACCGAAGTACTCGAAGCGGTCGTCGCCGGCGGTGTCGATCAGCGCGTCCAGGGCGGCGGCGTGCTTGGCGACGAAGGCCGCGGTGGTGTCGCCGATCAGGCCCTCGGTGTGGCCGACGGCGATCGAGGCGGAGAAGGAGACCGCGCCCTGGCTGTTCGCCTCGTCGACGATCTCCAGTGCGAGCAGACGGGCCGCCAGCTTCGAGTACTGGGGGTCCTCGGCGATCATCGACGCGGCGGCGTCCACGGCCAGCCCGCGCAGCTCGGCGAAGTCCGAGCCGGCGTGGCGGCCGCGCAGCGCGGCGGCGGCGACATGGCCGGGGTCCACCTCGGTGAGGTCGGCGCTGCGGTCGGTGAGAAGCCGCAGCAGCGCTCCGCCGGGGTCGGAGACCGTCGGGTCGGTGAAGGCGGTACCGGAGCCCTGGGCGGGCAGGGTGGCTGAGGCAGCGGTGGTCAAGGCGCTCTCTCCTGGCGGCGATCGGCGGCGGTGATCGGGTGGCACCGGACCGGTCTGGGCAGGGGAGCACGGCGCGAACGCAAACGGCGTCGCGCGACGGTGTCTCCCCGGCCCGCCCGCGAGGCCCGGAGGTGTACTGCTGGTGCTGGCGCGGCCTCTGCGGGAGGGCCGTGGGCACGCGGTCGGCAGGTACTCGGACTCGCGGACACGGCTGCTGGAGCCGCCCGCACACCGCTGCGGGGCAGTCCCGGATTCCCGCCGGGTTCCCCTGCATCGACAGCAGGAGTGAGCATACATGTAGTGGTGTCTCACTGATGCGGCACCACATGTAGTGCGGCGTGGTGTGTTGGCGCGATGACCGGCGGTACTGGGGCGGGTGGCGGTTCGTGCCCGTCCGGCGCCCGGATCCGCGCCTCGGGCGGGTCGGATCCGCACGCCCGCGTCCTGGTTTCGGCACGGAATGGTCACCGGACGGATCGACGGTCGGGGGGATGCCCTACGATCTGGGCGCATGAGCGACGGAACCGGCGTACCTGGGCACGGGCCGCAGGGAACGCCTCCCGCCGGGCCGGGGGGCGTACAGAATCAGCAGTCGGCGGTGCCGGGTCCGGTGCCGCCGCCGAGCGGCGGTTTCGGCCCGCCGCCGGCCTCGTACGGGCCGGTGGTGCCGTCCGCGCAGCCGCTCTCGCAGCCGGTCCCGCCGGTACCGCAGCCGCAGCCCCAGCCGGTCGCGCAGCCCCAGCCGGTACAGCCGCAGCCCCAGCCCCAGCCGGTGCAGCCGGCGGCCCCTCAGCCGCAGTGGCAGCAGCAGCCGCCCCAGCAGCCCGTGCCGCCGCAGCGCGTCGAGCCGAACTGGGAGGCGCTGGCGGACCGCAACGAGGCTGACGGCAAGCGCAAGCGCCGGATGAGGGTCATCGGCATCGTGGCCGCCGTCGTCCTGGTGGGTGGCCTGGCCGCGGGCGGCGTGATGCTCCTCGGCAAGAAGGACGACACCAAGAAGGCCGGCGGCGGTCCGGTCACCACCGTGTCCGCCTCGGGCAAGCCGACCCCCGGGCCGTCGAGCGCGAGCGCGACCCCGGGCGGCCAGACGGACGACCCGTCGAAGCCGATCTGGGAAGCCGCCACCGACCCGGCGCCGCAGGACGCGGGGGCGCTGTTCTCCGCGATGCAGGTGACGGTCAGCGGCGCGACCTGGAACCGGACCGTGGTCTCGCTGGACCAGCCCTGCTGGGACGGCAACTCCACCACCGGCGGTCTCGGCAAGATCCTCGGCGACCAGGGCTGCCAGAAGGTGCTCCGGGCGACGTACGTCTCCGGCGACAGCGCGGTGACCGTCGGTGTCGCGGTCTTCGACCACAAGATCCAGGCCGAGACCGCGATGAAGAACTACGCCGGCCAGCTCAAGGGCCTTCCCGCGGCCGGCGCCCCGGCGTTCTGCGCCAACCCCGGCTGCACCAGCACGCACGGCAGCCTGGGCCGGTACGCCTACTTCACCGTCGAGGGTTCGGCGAAGGGCGGAAACGCCCCCGATGCCACCGCGACCGCGGCGGCCTCCGGCTTCGCCGAGCACGTGAAGGGCCAGCTGCTCCGGCGGGCCAAGGCGGCGGGCTCCGCCACGCCCGGTTCGCAGGGCACACCGGCGGCCACCCCGGCCGGCTGACCTGTCGTGACACCCTGGTGCCGGCGGATCCGTTCGCCGGGACCGGGGGAGTGTGGCAGGCTCTCGGGAGTCATTCGTACGTGTGTTCCGGTTGCGTCCGTGGGGGTCGGTACCGGCAAGCAACCGGAGGAGCGGTCGTGGCCCTGCCCAGTGCCCTGCGCGGCAAGCCGGCCGTCCTGGCCGCGGCCGGGATCGTGGTCGTCGCGGGCACCTTCGCGCTGCTGGGCCGGGACGACCGGGCCGACGGCGAACAGCCCGCGCGGGTACCGGTGTCGGTCGGCGCCCCCGGACGCACCCTGCCGCCGGACGTGGGCCGGGACCTGCTCGCCCGGGACCCGCAGGCCTCGCCGAACGCCCGCGCCGTCCAGCAGTTCCTCGCCGACCTGGAGAGCCAGGCCCGCACCGGGCAGAGCGGCGGCACGGTGATCGGCCAGCACGTCGAGGCGCACAACGAGCGCAACAACCCCGAGTACGGCGACTACCGGGGCACCAAGCAGGTCGGCTACTACTACAAGAAGGCCGCCGACATCACCGGCAGGCTGCCCGGCTTCCTGGAGACCGACCTCGGCCCCGGCTACGGCCAGAACGCCTGGGGCGTGGGCAACCCGCGCTCCTACTCGGCCGGCCGCTGGCCCACCTGCCGGACCGGCTGGCAGTACACCGACGACGCCGTCGACCTGATGACCGCCGTCTGGTCCGGCCACCCGCGCGCCGACGACGGCACCTACGGCAGCTCCGGCGTCCAGCAGAACTGCGACGGCAGCAGCACCGAACTGCCGGACAACGGCGGCGCCCCGGCCGGGATCGTCGGCATGTCCTTCCACGAGCCCTACCCCGGATCGGACGTCAAGTCCTTCGACCGGGTGCTCTGTTCGAACTCCCCGGCGGCCAAGGACCCGGGCTGGTTCGGCCGGGTCGTGGACGCCGCGCACGACACTCCCGAGTACCGCGCGCTGATCACCGACCTGTCCTACCTGGCCGACCACCTGGAGTACCTGGCCGCCCACGACGTGCCGGTGCTGCTGCGCCCGTACCACGAGATGAACGTCCAGGACTGCTCCAGCCGGTTCTGGTGGGCGGGCCAGAAGCCGGCCGACTACCAGGCGCTGTGGAAGATCACCTACAAGTACCTGGTGGAGACCAGGGGCCTGCACAACCTGCTGTTCGTCTGGACGCCGGTGTCCTGGGACGGCGCCCCGGGCGTGGACCCGTGGGACTACTACCCGGGCGCCCAGTACGTCGACGTGGTCGGGGTGGACGACTACAGCGGCAGTCCGGCGCACCCGATCGGCACCGGCGAGGTGTGGACCAAGCGCTACTACGACGGGCTCGCCGCCTACGACAAGCCGCGGATGCTGGCCGAGTCCTTCGCCGTGCCCGTCAACTCCCGCCAGCCGGACACCCTGCGGCGCACGCCCTGGACGATCTGGACGGTCTGGGGGCAGTCGCTCACCGCGAACAACCTGGCCCCGGACCAGCCGCGCAACTCCGGCGCGGACGTCAACGCCACCTATCACAGCCCGCTGGCGATCACCGGTGGCTCCGGCTCGTCCGGCGGGAGCATCGACTGGGGTGGGCTGCACGTCCGCTGAGGGCGGGCGAGGTCCGGCGAGGTCCGCCGGGATTCCTCGGGATTCGTCGAACGGGTGGAATTCCGGGTCAGTTGCGCCGTGTGGCATCCTGTGGCGGCGAAACCGAGGGCTGGGTGGGGTCGGGATAGGGTCGAAGGGGCGGGGTAGGGGATGACACAGACGCGTCCGATGCGTGGGGCCGGTGGCCTGGCGATCGGCTGGGGCGTGGTGCTGCTCGGCTGGGCGGCGTACAACTGCTTCGGCCAGGTCGGCTTCGCCACGTACCTCAAGGGCATCTTCTACTACGGCGGGACCTCGGTGGACGCCGAGACCGGAAGCCTCAACTACGGCCTGCTGTACCTGGTCGCGGGGCTCCTGCTGCTGCGCGGGCGCAACTGGGCGCTCGGGGTGGCGGCGGGTGTGGCGCTGGTCGAGGGCTACAACCGGGTGCGCAGCCTGACCGGCGCGCTGCTGGACAAGCCGCAGCGGGAGTGGTTCACCGGGACCACCGAGGGCGGGCTGAAGCTCGCGACCTTCGCGCTCGGCGTGGTCGTCACCGCGGCGCTGATCCTGCTGCTGGCCCGCTCCAAGTGGCGGGAGCAGCCGGAGGGCGCGGGGGCGCCGGGCGGGGAGGCGCACTGGTCGATCATGCAGACCGTGCCGTCCGCGCCGACGCCCGTGGCGTACGCCCAGCCCCAGCCGGTGCAGCCCCAGCAGCCGGTCCAGCCGCAGCCCGGATGGCCGCAGCAGCCGCCGGCCCAGCCCTCGTGGCAGCAGCAGCCGGTCGCGCCGCAGCAGCCCCAGCCCGGCGCCTGGCCGCCCGCGCAGCCTCAGCCGGTCCAGCCGCAGCAGGCCCAGCCGGTGCCGCCGCAGCCCGTCCCGTATGCCCAGCAGCCGACCCGGACGGCGCCGTCGTACCAGCCGACCATCGCCCAGCAGCAGTGGCCCGCCGCCCCGCCCGCGCCCGCCCCGCCCGCGCCCGGCCAGCCGGCCCCCGGCTCGGTGCCCCCGGGGCCGGCCGCCCCCGGCCCGGTGGCGCCCGGCCCCGTCGTGCCGCCGCCGGCCGACGCCCCGCCCGCGGACCGCCCGCCGCAGGCCTGACCGACCGCGAAGAACCCGTGCCCCGCCCGGGGACCGGACCCACACCAGACGAGGAACGACTTTCACCATGACATCGACAGCCCCCGTGCGGACGGTGCTCACCACCTCCCGCGAGGCCGCCCGGCTCGCCGAGCGACAGATGTCGTGGAAGCCCAGGGTGCTGCCGTTCTACGTCGCCTTCCTGATCATCTTCACCTTCTCGATCTGGGCGTACGTGCCCAACCCGACCCCGCTCGGCTGGGCGATCACGATCCTGTGGGGCATGCCGGTGTTCGGCGTGCTGATCGGCTTCCAGGGCGTGCTGATGGTCCGCCGGCGGCTGCGCCAGGTGGACCGGATGACCCCGCCGGCGCCGGCCGAGGACGACTTCCTGATCGTGCTGGTGCCGACCATCGGCCGCCACGACACCTACCCGGCGCTGGAGCGCTCGGTGCTCTCGTACGTCGAGCACCTGCCGCCGTACTTCCCGTGGATGCGGGTGGACATCCTCACCGAGGAGGGCTGCGCCGCCGCCGAGAAGATAGACGAGCTGGCCGAGCGCCACCCGCTGATCCGGGTGGTGACCGTGCCGAAGGCGTACGAGACGGCCAACGGCACCAAGTTCAAGGCCCGCGCCAACCACTACTCGCACGAGCTGCGGATCGAGGAGGGCGAGGCCGAGGACGACGTCTGGGTGCTGCACATGGACGACGACACCGGCGTCGGGCCGGACACCGCCGCCGCCGTCGCCCAGTTCGTCAACCGGCAGCGCCGGGCCGGGGACGACGCCAAGCACATGGCGCAGGGCATCCTGACGTACCCGCGGGAGAACGCCGTCTCCACCTTCACCTGGCTCGCCGACGCGATCCGCCCGGCCGACGACATCGCCCGCTTCCGCGCGATGACCGGCACCGGTACCCCGATCGCCGGCGTGCACGGCGAGCTGCTGATCGTGCGCTCCTCGGTGGAGGCCACCATAGGCTGGGACTTCGGGCCGAAGACCATCGTCGAGGACGCCCAGATGGCGCTGAACTTCTGCCAGCGCTACCCGGGGCGCAGCGACTGGTTCAACGGGCGCTGCTACGGCGCCTCGCCGGCCGGCGTCAAGGACTTCCTCAAGCAGCGCGAGCGCTGGGCCTGGGGCCTGGTCGCGCTGTGCTTCAACAAGACGATCCCGCTGCGGTACCGGCTGTTCATCGGGATGGGCATGGTCAGCTGGGTGCTCGGCCCGCTGCAGCACGTCGGCCTGGTGCTGATGGTGGCCTGGTTCACCGGCACCTGGAACACCTCGCCGGTCACCCAGTCCGTGGTGCTGCTGTGGGCGATCAACTTCGCCTACGTGATCTGGACCTACTGGGAGGGGCTGCGGCTGAACGTGGTCGCCTCGGCCAACCACCGGCGCAAGTGGTGGGAGCCGATCGTCGTGGTGGCCTGCATCCCGGTGTTCTCCTTCCTGGAGGGCTGGGGCGGCCTGCGGGGGCTGATCAAGTTCCTCAAGCGCGAGGAGAACAAGTTCGTCGTCATCGCCAAGCCGGCCTGATCGGAAACCACGACAGTGAAACGCCCCGCAATCTTCGTCCTGCCGAGCCTGGTGCTCGGCATCACCGTCGTCGTCCCGATGGTCTGGGGTGACCACCCGATCAGGTTCGACCACCGGCGCCCCACCGAGGTGCACTGGGCCGGCGCCCCGACCGAGCAGGGCCGGGTCTGGGGCTTCGGCAAGGACGCGCCGCCGACCCCCGCGGACACCGGCCCCAAGGTGGCCCGCCCGTGGACCAAGGGCAGCCCCGAGTGGGGCGTGCAGGTGTACTGGCTGGACGACCCGGCGGACCCTGACAGCTTCGTCCAGGGCAAGGTCGACCGCATCGTCAAGTACGTGGTCGGGCTGAACGCCAACTCCCTGTCGGTGTCGTTCCCGTACTACACCACGGGCACCAAGTCGAACGCCGTCGCCGCCCGGCCGACCTCGCCCAGCCCGGAGCGCCTCGCGCTGCTGCTGGACGCCGCCCACCGGGCCGGGCTGCGCACCACCGTGCGTCCGATCATGGACGAGGAGGTGTTCGACTACGTCCACACCCTCAAGTGGCGCGGCAACATCGCGCCGGCCGACCGGGACGCCTGGTTCACCAGCTACGCCGCCTTCCTGGCGCCGTACCTGAAGACCGCCCAGGACCACTCGGCGGCCGAGTTCACCGTCGGCACCGAGTTCAACTCGCTGGAGGGCGACCCGCACTGGCAGGGCCTGATCGACGAGGCCCGGAAGACCTTCCACGGCGAGCTGGTGTACGACGCGAACTTCGACAACTGGTCCAACGGCCCGATAGCGATACCGGTCGACGGCACGGGCGTGGACGCCTACCCGCCGGCCAAGAACTCCGACGACGACGCCCCGATCGCCGACCTGAAGGCCAGCTGGAACGCCTGGCTCGACAAGCGCGGCAAGGGTCCCCAGCCGGCCACCAAGCTCACCGAGGTGGGCATCCCGGCGCAGAAGGGCGCGTACAAGACGCCCGGTGAGTACTACAAGAAGACCGAGCTGAACGAGGCCGTCCAGGCCACCTGGTTCACCGCGGTCTGCCAGGTGGCGCAGGAGCGCAAGCTGCGCGGGCTGTACTTCTGGTCGCTGTACTTCGGCATCGACCCGACCCTGCCGACCAACCCGGACACGCCGCGGATGGACTACGCCGGGCGGCCGGGCTCCGAGAAGGCGATCCGCGACTGCTTCGCGCAGACCTACGAGGTCCCGCAGCAGTAGCGGTCCCCGGCCCCGGCCGCAGTCCCGGCCGCGGGCCCGGCTACGGCTGGGTCCCGGCCGGGTGCTCGCCGGCGCCGGACGTCGCCTTGGCGGTCGGCGTCCGGGTCGGCTTGGCCGTGGTCGTCGGCCGTCCCGTGGGCCTGGGGCTCGCCGTGGGCGTCGGGGTGGCCGTGGCCGTGGGCGTCGGGGTGGCCGACGGAGTCGGGGCCGCGGTGGGCGCCGGGCCGGCCGGGTGGTCCGGCTGGGCCCCGGACAGCGCGTCCGCGATCTGCTTCTCCAGCCACGGGGTCACGAACCGCATGCCGGCCGGGGTCAGGTGCACCCCGTCGTTGGCGGGGGTGACCCAGTGGCCGTCCTTGTCCTTCCAGACGCAGGTGTCGTACGGGCAGTAGAAGGTGTCGAGGTCGACCAGCCGGACGGTGCCGCTGGCGGACTTCACGAAGTCGCCGACCTGCTGGTTGTAGCAGGTGCCCCAGGTCTTGCTGATGGCGCCGTTCTCGACGCGCTCGTTCATCAGCAGCACCTGGGCGCCGGGCGCGCGCCGACGGACCTGCTCCACGGCCTGGGTGAGCTGGGAGCGGTAGCGGGTGCGGTAGTCCTCGTCGCAGGGGTTGAGCCAGGTGCCGTCCAGGTACTGCTCGGCGGCGTCCCAGCCGAGGTGGATCACGACGGCCTTCGGCGCGGCGGAGGCGAGGCGCTGGTCCCACTCGGCGGCGCGGTCGCGGCAGTCCGTGCTGGTCTCGAACTCCGTCTGGGAGGTGGTGCGCACCTTGTCCGGGTCGAACACGCCGCAGCCGCTGATCCCGCCGTCGACCACCCGGTAGCGGTCGCCCTGCCGGTACAGGCCGGTGGCGAGGTCCTGGGCGAAGGAGTCACCGAGGACGAGGACCACGGGCTTGCTGCTCGGCCCGGACTTCATGTCGTGGGTGATCCAGGCCGGCAGGTACCAGGCGCCGGTGGTGGCCACCGCGGTCGTGACGGCCAGCAGCGGGACGGCCGGGAAGGCCCGCCAGCGCAGCACCCGCAGCTTCTCGGTGGCGGTGTGCAGCAGCCAGGCCAGCACCCAGGAGACCGGTCCGCCGATCAGCAGCAGCTTCTGCGGCGAGATGTCGTCGACGTAGTGCTGCAGCAGCCAGTACACCGGCAGGTGGAGCAGGTAGAGGCTGTACGAGATGGTGCCGGTGAGCCGCACCGGGGGCAGCGACAGCAGCCACACCAGGGGGCCGCGGTCGAAGCAGAGCGAGGCGGTCAGGACGGCGGCGAGCGCCGCGACCACGGCCAGTCCGCCCTGGTAGAGCAGGGGCTCGTGGTAGGAGCTGACGGACAGGCTGGCCCAGACCAGGCCGCCGAGGGCCGCGGTGCCGACCAGGGTGGGCAGGGCGGCACCGCCCGGCAGCTTCCGAGGGGTGCGGGCGCCGTCCGCGCCGTCGGCGGCCGCGGCGCGGACCCGGCGGCGCAGCCACAGGTAGACCCCGAAGGCGGCGGTGGCGCCGGCCGCGAAGCCGACGGCCCGGCTCTCGGTGCCGAGGTAGAGGCGGTCGCTGTTGTGGCCGTTCCACAGCAGCGGGGCGACCGCCGCGGCGGCGACGAACAGGAGGGCGGTGACGATGCCGGTGGCGCGCAGCGAGCGGCGGCACAGGCCGAAGACCATGAGCAGCAGCAGCGGCCAGACCAGGTAGAACTGCTCGGTGATGCTGAGCGACCACATGGCCGCGAGCGGGTCGATCGAGGCGAAGTGCTGCCAGTAGGCGTCGCCGCGGGCCAGCTGGGCCCAGTTGGCGACCTGGGCCAGTGCGGCGAGCGCCTGCGGGCGCAGGTCCTTGACGTCCCGTAGCGGGCTGACCAGGGCGGACAGCGCGACGACCAGGATGATGGTGGCGAGCAGGCCGGGCAGCAGCCGCTTGGCGCGGCGGCGATAGAAGACGCCGAGCCGGATGCCGTCGGTGCGGTCCAGCTCGCGGATCAGCACCAGGCTGACCAGGAAGCCGGAGAGCACGAAGAAGACGTCCACGCCGAACAGGCCGTTCTGGAACCAGTCGGTGTGGTAGAGCAGCACGGAGGCGATGGCGAGGCCGCGCAGCCCGTCGACCGCCTTGAAGCGGACCGAGGGCGGCAGCGGGCCGCGCGGCTCGGGGATCGGCGCGGGGATCGCGTAACGGCTGGCGGTCGGGGCCTGGAGGCCCCGCGCTTCGCGCATGTCCTGGAGCGTGGGGCCGCTTCCGGGCGCGCCGAGTCCGGGCGCGTCGTCCATGTGGTGCGTCCCCCCGGGGTCGATCGACTGTCGCGACGTGTCAATGAGACGTGTCTTGATCTGTGGTTTATATCAAAAGACGTCTGGTGATCGTCTGCCGGTCACCGGGAGGGGGACGGCCGGTGAGCCGCCGTGGGGTGTCAGAACGTCATGGTGTAGACCATCAGGTCCATCCCCGGGTACGGCGCCCAGTCGCGCGCCGGGGTGCGCACGAAGCCGATGCGCTCGTAGACGCGGTGGGCGGCGGTCATCTCGGGGCGGGTGGAGAAGGCCATGCCGGCCAGGCCGAGTTCGCGGCTGCGGGCGACGGTGGCGCGCACCAGGGCCTCGCCGACGCCGCGGCCGCGGGAGGCGGCGGCGGTGGCGAGCATCCGGATCTCGCCCTCCCGGGGGGTGGCGATGTCGGCCCACTCGGTGCCGCCGACGGCGAAGGTCACGCAGCCGAGGACCCGTTCGTCGGCCGGGTCGACGGCGACCAGGAGTTCGGCCTCGCGGGAGCGGCGTCCGGCGTCCCGCAGCAGGTCGACGTAGCCGCTCGTGGGCTTGGTGTAGCCGTCGCCGACGAAGGCCTCGACGGTGATCCGGCCGGCCTCTTCGAGGTCGCGCGGGAGGGCCTGGCGGATGAGGAAGTCCATCGGGTCAGTGTGCCGGAGCCGTGGGGGGTGCTGATCTGGGGGGTGGAGCGGACCGGGAGGGTGGCCGGGTCGGCGGAGGGGCGCAGCGAGGCAGCGGGCATGGTGCCGTACAGCCGGTCGGGGCGGTCGAGGTCGGCGGGGTAGCCGCCCGGGCGGTGGTGGTTGTCGCGGCCGGCGGCGGGGCCGCGGGAGAGTTCGCGGCCGATCAGGGTGCCGAGCAGGCCGAAGCCGCCGACGGCGCCGGCCAGGCCGAGTGCGCTTGCGAGGGTGCCGGGTTCCATGGGCACCACTGTGGCCGGGCGGTGCGGGTGCCCACGAGTGGCAGGAATGACCTTTTGCCTCGAAATCCTGCCACCCCGGCCCTTCCCCGCATCCGGTCGGCCGGGGCATGCTGGTCGGCATGCTGAAGAACGTGGTCGCGGTGGTGCTGGAGGAGGTCCACCCCTTCGAACTGGGCGTGGCCTGCGAGGTCTTCGGCCTGGACCGCACCGCGGACGGCCTGCCCGGGTACGACTTCGCGCTGGCCGGAGCCCGTCCGGGCCCGCACGCGACCCACTCGGGCTTCGCGGTGGACGTCCCGTACGGCCCGGAGCGGCTGGCCGCGGCGGACCTGGCGGTGGTGACGGCCTCGGCGGTCCGCGAGCGGTACCCGGAGCCGCTGCTGGAGGCGCTGCGCGCGGTGGTGGCGAACGGCGGCCGGGTGCTGTCCATCTGCAGCGGCGCCTTCGTGCTGGGCGCCGCCGGGCTGCTGGACGGCCGCCGCTCGACCACCCACTGGCGGCACAGCGAGGAGCTGGCCGAGCGCTTCCCGAGGACGGTGGTCGAGCCGGACGTGCTGTACGTGGACGACGACCCGGTGGTCACCTCGGCGGGTACGGCGGCCGGCATCGACGCCTGTCTGCACCTGGTGCGCAAGGTGCAGGGTGCGGAGGTGGCCCGGGGTATCGCCCGCCGGATGGTGGTGGCGCCGCACCGGGAGGGCGGGCAGGCCCAGTTCGTGAACCGTCCGCTGCCGCAGGGGGACGGCGACTCGCTGGCGCCGCTGCTCGACTGGATGCGCCACCACCTGGACGAGGAGGCCACCGTCGAACAGCTGGCCGCCCGGGCGCACATGTCGCCGCGCACCTTCGCCCGGCGTTTCCAGCAGGAGACCGGCACCACCCCGCACCGCTGGCTGACCGGGCAGCGGGTGCTGCTGGCGCAGCGGCTGCTGGAGTCGACCACCGAGTCGGTGGACGTGATCGCCGCGCGCTGCGGCTTCGGCAACGCGGCCGCGCTGCGCCACCACTTCGGGCGCCGGCTGGGCACCACGCCGCTGGCCTACCGGCGTTGCTTCGCCGACACCTGCTGATCCCGGCCGGTCGTCAGTCGGTGTCGGCGGCCAGGTGGTCGACGCTGTTCCAGTGGTCCGGCCGCAGCCGCCCCTCCTGGACCCGCCAGAGGCTGGTGGAGCAGTTGTGCACCGGCCCGAGCGCGGTGAGCTGCTGCTCGGTCAGCCGGTCCAGCGCGTAGCGCAGCATCAGCACCGTGCAGTCGTGGGCGACCAGCAGGACGGGCCGTCCGGCCTCCTCCTCGCAGACGTCCCGCAGCAGGCTGCGCACCCGCAGCGCGACGTCGGCCCAGGACTCGCCGCCGGGCGGGCGGTAGTACAGCTCACCCATCTTGCGCCGCCGGGCCGCCTCCTCGGGGTGCTTGGTCTCGATGGCGGCCTTCGGCAGCATCTCCAGGACGCCGAGTTCGCGGTCGCGCAGCCGCTCGTCGTAGCGGACGGCCAGGGTGACGGGGACGGCGCCGAGCCCGGCGGCCTGGGCGAGGGCGATCCGGGCGGTCTCGGCGGTGCGCGTGTACGGCGAGCACCAGACGCTGCGCGGGCGGTCGGCGCTGGGCAGGGCGGCCCACCAGCGGCCGAGTGCCTGGGCCTGCCGCTGGCCTTGCAGCGACAGCGGGATGTCGGCGTCGCGGCAGCTGATCGGGACGCTGAGCGCGCCGGCGGCCTCGGCCAGCTGGAACTCGACGTTGGCGGTGGACTCGCCGTGCCGGGTGGCGATCAGCACGGACGGCAGCCGGGTGGCCGACGCCGGGCGGTGGGCGGTGACGTGGTGGTGCGGGCTCTGGGTGGACTGGTGCTGGCCGTTGAGGGTGGTGCCGAGTTCTGCCATGCCGCGAGCTCCCCGTGGGTCGATCAGGTTCCGGCCGGTCGCCGGTCCGGTCTGGTGGTGCCCGGCGTGCACGCCTGTTCATACATATGATCGCGCCGCCTTCTCCAGTGTTCACGGAGAAGGCGGCACGATCACAGGGCGCGCGCAGCGGCAATCAGTGCGCCGCTACGGGCTCCGGCGCGTTCTTCAGCTCGTCGTCGCCGGCCTCGGCGCTGTAGTCGGACGGCTTGGTCTCGTCCGGGCCGTCGGGCGCCTTGACCGCGCGCAGGACCAGGGTGAGCGCCACCGCGACGATCAGGTTGAGCGTGAAGGCGGTCAGGCCGATGTAGCCGATCTCGCCGATGCCGGGGATCTTGTCCGCGTTGCCGCCGAAGTGCTTGGTGGCCGGGCTGGCGATCCCGTAGGCCTTCCAGGTGCCGTAGACCATGCCGGCCGCCCAGCCGGCGAACAGCGCCCAGTGGTGGAACCAGCGGGTGAACAGGCCGCCGACGATGGCCACGAAGGTCTGCAGGATCCACAGGCCGCCCAGCAGCTGGAGGTTGATCGCGGCCTGCTTGTCCATGCCGAGCACGAAGACCAGCGCGCCGACCTTGACCAGCAGCGAGACCAGCTTGGCGACGCGGGTCTCGTCGGCCGGGGTGGCGGCGGGCTTGAGCCACTCCTTGTAGACGTTGCGGGTGAACAGGTTGGCCGCGGCGATGGACATGATGGCGGCCGGCACCAGCGCGCCGATGCCGATCGCGGCGAAGGCCACGCCGGTGAACCAGTCCGGGAACATGTTCGCGAACAGCTGCGGCACCGAGAGCTGGGAGTTGTAGCCCTTGACGCCGCTGCCGACGCCCGCCGCGATCGCCATGAAGCCCAGCAGCGCCAGCAGGCCGAGCATCAGCGAGTACGCGGGCATGATCGCCATGTTGCGGCGCACGGTGTTGCGGGACTTGGAGGCCAGCACGCCGGTCACCGAGTGCGGGTACATGAACAGCGCCATCGCCGAGCCGAGGCCCAGCGTCGCGTACGTCCACTGTTTGTTGTCCGGGACGGTCAGCGAGCCGGTCCTGGTCTGCTTGAAGTGCTCCGCGACCGTGCCGAAGATGTGCCCGTAGCCGCCGAGGCGGATCGGGATGTAGATCACCGCGACGATGATCACGATGTAGACCAGGGCGTCCTTGACGAAGGCGATCAGCGCCGGGGCGCGCAGGCCGGAGGAGTAGGTGTAGGCGGCCAGCACGCCGAAGGCGATGAACAGCGGCAGGTCCTTGACGAACCAGTTGGCGTGCTCGCCGCCGCCGACGCCGAGCACGTCCAGCACGGCCTGGATGCCGACCAGTTGGAGGGCGATGTACGGCATGGTGGCCAGGATCCCGGTCAGCGCGACGACCAGGGACAGCGGCCGCGAGCCGTACCGGCCGCGGACGAAGTCGGCCGGGGTGACGTAGCCGTGCACCCGGGAGACCGACCAGAGCCGGGGCAGGAAGAGGAAGACCAGCGGGTAGGCGATGATCGTGTACGGCACCGCGAAGAAGCCCGCCGCGCCGGTCGCGTACACCGCCGCCGGGACGGCCACGAAGGTGTACGCGGTGTAGAGGTCGCCGCCGAGCAGGAACCAGGTCACCCAGGTCCCGAAGCTGCGCCCGCCCAGGCCCCACTCGTCCAGGTGGGCCGCGTCGTCCGCGCGGCGCCAGCGCGAGGCCAGGAAGCCCATCACGGTGACCAGGGCGAAGAACAGCACGAAGACCACGAGGGCCGGCACGTTGACGTCCTTCATCGCGCACCGCCGTTCCGGGCCGCCGCGCGGGCCTTCTCGTCCCGGTTGATCAGCAGGTAGGCGGCGACGGTGAAGACCGCCGACACCGGCACCCAGAGCAACTGGTACCAGTAGAAGAAGGGCATCCCGGCCACCGCCGGGTCGGTCTTGTCGTACGAGGACACCCAGAGCATCGCGACGATCGGCACGAGCAGGGCGAGCCCGGCCAGCACCCGCTCGGGGGTCACGGCCGGGACGGGCAGCCCGGCTGGCTCGGGCATGACAGGTTCGGTGGGGGCTTGGTCAGACGGCATCTTCGGCTCCGCTCCGGAGGGTTCTCGCCGTCGGCGCCGCAGCCCCGGGAGCGGTCGCGCACTCCCGTGAGCCCGCCGAGCAGCACCATCGGTGATCGGCAGTCAGTACGGCTGCGCAATCTAGAGCATGAGGTGATCCATGTCACCGGAATGGCGGAAACTTTCCGCCATCCGGACGCGGTTGCTCGCCCCCTCGCCCCCTCGCCCCCTCGCCTCTGGGCCGCTCGGAACGGTGCGGGCACCGGCGCGCGGGTCGCGTGCGCCGGTGCCCGTGGTGCGAAGGGGCCCGAAGGGCGGAGTGCGCCCACGTCGGACGCCTGCTCCGTACGGCCGCTCGGTACGGCCGCTCGGTACGGCTACTCCGGCCGCTTCAGCCGGGTGATGAACTTGTAGCGGTCGCCGCGGTAGATCGAGCGGACCCACTCCACCGGGTCGCCCTCGGCGTCGAAGGAGTGCCGGGAGAGCTGGAGCATCGGCAGGCCGAGGTCGGAGCCGAGCAGCCCGGCCTCGCGCGGGTTGGCCAGGGTGGTCTCGATGGTCTCCTCGGCCTCGGCCACGGTGACCCCGTACACCTCGCGCAGCGCCGCGTACAGCGAGGTGTGCTTGCCGAGGTTCTTGCGCAGGGCGGGGAAGCGCTTGGCGGACAGGTGGGCGACCTCGATGGCCATCGGGTCGCCGTTGGCCAGCCGCAGCCGCTCGATCCGCAGTACCCGGCCGCCGGGCTTGATGTCGAGCAGCGGGGCGAGCCGGTCGTCGGCGGTGATGTAGCCGATCTCGATCAGCCGGGAGGTGGGCTCCAGGCCCTGGGCGCGCATGTCCTCGGTGTAGGAGGTCAGTTGCAGGGCCTGGGCGACCTTGGGCTTGGCCACGAAGGTGCCCTTGCCCTGGATGCGCTCCAGCCGGCCCTCGACCACCAGTTCCTGCAGGGCCTGGCGCACGGTGGTGCGCGAGGTGTCGAACTGGGCGGCGAGCGCCCGTTCGGGCGGAACCGGGGTGCCGGCGGGCTGGGTCTCGGTCAGCTGGAGGAGGTGGCGCTTGAGGCCGTAGTACTTGGGGACGCGCGCGGTCGGGTCGGCGCCGGCCTGCGCCGGGAGGTTCTTCACCTCGGGGTCGTCGGCCTGGGCGGTGGTTCCCCCGTCGCTGCTCATCGGACCTGTTCTCCCGCTTCTCGCGGGGCCCTTTACAGCCCCGCCACATCGTTAACGGGTCACATCGTTGCATGTATGGCTACGGAACGAATACCTCATCACGCGATGAACGATGTGCGGTGTCGGCTTGATAACGGGTGGTCGAGATCGGTCGAACAGCCGTTGACAGGCCCATTGGTCTAGGCCAAGCTCCAGGCATCTGGTCTACACCACTAGGCCGGTAACGATGATTCCCCCCACCCGTCCGCAGGGGTCCGCGGCACCAATTCTCCCGCTTCGTGTGGGTCTGCCGCTGCCGCCAGACGGGGGTAACCCAGGCATCCCTCAGGAGGATGGCGTGAAGCGTCAGCTCATCGCGGCGGTCGGCGTCGCAGCAATGGTCGTCGGTCTCGCGGCTTGCGGCTCGGACGGCAAGAGCGACGACAGCAAGGGCGGTTCGTCCTCGGCGGCCAAGAACTTCGACGGCAAGACCCTCACCGTGTGGCTGATGGACGGCTCGGCCCCCAAGGGCTGGGAGGACAGCGTCAAGGCGGACTTCGCCGCCGCCTACCCGGGTGCCAAGCTCGACATCCAGACCCAGAAGTGGAACGGCATCGGCCAGAAGGTCACCGCCGCCCTCTCCGAGGGCTCGGTCGACGTCCTGGAGATCGGCAACACCCAGACGGCGGGCTACGCGGCCACCGGCGGCCTGCTCGACATCACCAAGGACAAGAGCGACCTGGGCGGCGCGGACTGGGCCGCGAACCTGAACGAGTCCTCGATCCTCGAAGGCAAGCAGTACGCCGCCCCGTGGTACTTCACCAACCGCGTGGTGACCTACAACAAGGACATCTGGACCAAGGCCGGCATCACCGCCGCGCCGAAGACCCTGGACGAGTTCTACGCCGACCTGGACAAGGTCAAGGCCGTCCCGGGCGTCACCGACCCGCTCTACATGCCGGGTCAGGAGTGGTACACCTACTTCGGCCTGCTGACCAGCGAGGGCGGCAAGTTCGCCAAGAAGGACGGCGACAAGTGGGCCGGCGGCCTGTCGTCCCCCGAGGCGCAGAAGGCCTTCGAGACCTACAAGAAGCTGCAGAGCTACTCGGCCACCGCCCCGAAGGACAAGGACGAGGCCACCCCGCAGCAGAAGGACGTCTTCGCCAAGGGCGACATCGGCACCATCATCGGCCTCGGCTGGGAGATCCCGAAGCCCGAGGAGATGGCCGCCGACAAGATCGGCTACTTCCCGCTCCCCGGCAAGACCGCGGACAAGCCGTCCAGCGTCTTCCTCGGCGGCTCGAACCTGGCGATCGCCCAGCAGACCAAGAACCCCGAGCTCGCCAAGGGCTTCCTGAAGATCGCCCTCAGCGACAAGAACGAGGGTCTGTTCGCCGCCGCCGGCTCGATCCCGAACAAGGCCTCGCTCAACAGCAAGGTCGCCGGCGACTTCGCCAAGGCCGCCCTGCCGGCCTCCGCCAACGGCGCGGTCACCCCGAACGTTCCGACCTGGACCAACGTCGAGAACGAGCCGAACCCGATCAAGGACTTCCTGACCGCGGCGCTGACCGGCGACTACGCCGCCGCGGCCAAGAAGGCCGACGACGAGATCGCGAAGCGTCTCAACACCAAGCAGTAAGCAGTTGAGCGGCGTAGCTCACCGGCTCCCGGCGGGGAGCCGGTGGGCGGCGCCTGTCCGTCGTGGTCAGGTTGTGAGGAAGAGAGAACGATGGCTGTGCATTCGGACCCGGTGCGGACACAGTCCCCGGACACAGGGAAGGCCGCCGTGGCCACCACCGACGTGATCGCCGGCGACGGCGCCGGAAGCACTCCGGGGAAGGCCGGCAGAACCACCGGCGAACCGGGCCTCGGCGCCCGTCTCGCGCCGTACCTCCTGCTGCTGCCGGCCACCGTGGCCACCATCGGCCTGCTGGGCTGGCCGTTGCTCAAGACGGTCCTGCTGTCGTTCCAGAACCTCAACAAGCGGCAGTTCATCCAGCACCTGACCGAGTGGAACGGCTTCGACAACTACAAGGAGCAGCTCACCGACTCGGAGTTCTGGACGGTCACCGGCCGCACGATCGGCTTCACCGCGGTCAACGTGGTGCTGATCATGGTCGGCGGCACCCTGATCGGCCTGCTGCTCAACCGCCTCGGCAAGAGGATGCGCCTGGCGCTGTCGGTCGCGCTGGTCCTCGCCTGGGCGATGCCGGTGGTGGCCGCGACCACCGTCTACACCTGGCTCTTCGACCAGAACTTCGGCGTCGTCGACTGGTTCCTGGACCAGCTGGGCTGGCACTCGATGGCCCACTTCAACTGGTACAGCGGCGAGTACTCGACCTTCTTCGTGATCGTGCTGCTGATCGTGTGGATGTCGATCCCGTTCGTGGCGATCAACATGTACGCCGCGCTGACCACCATCCCCAAGGAGCTCTACGAGGCCGCCCGGATGGACGGCGCCGGCCCCGTCAAGACCTTCACCGCGGTGGTCTTCCCCAGCCTGAAGCCCTTCTTCCTGGCCACGACCTTCCTGGAGATCATCTGGGTCTTCAAGGCCTTCACCCAGGTCTACCTGATCAACCACGGCGGACCGGACGGGCTGACCCGCACGCTGCCGGTGCACGCCTTCCTGGAAGGCATCGGCGCCCAGCGCTTCGGCGCGGGCTCCGCGATCGCGGTGCTCACCATCCTGATGCTGGCCGCGCTGATGTCGTACTACTTCCGCATCATCCTGAAGCAGGAGGACGAGCTGTGAGGCGCTCGCTCATCGGACGTACCTGGCCGAACGTGATCGCGGTCGTCCTCTTCGTCTTCTTCGTTTTCCCCGTCTACTGGATGATCTCCACGTCCTTCAAGCAGGACCAGGACATCATCAGCCGGATCCCGGTCTTCCTCCCGCTGGACGCGACCTTCGCCCACTTCGACCGGGCCGTGCACGCCGACAACTTCTGGACGTACGTCACCAACAGCCTCACGGTGACCATCGGCGCGGTGCTCATCTCGCTGGCCGTCGCGACCCTGGCGTCCTTCGCCGTCGCCCGGATGAGGTTCCGCGGCCGCAAGTCCTTCGTGCTGGTCATCATGGCGGCCCAGATGGCGCCGTGGGAGGTCATGACCATCGGCGTCTACATGCTCTCCCGCGACAACGACCTGCTGAACAGCCTCGTCCCGCTCACCGCCTTCTACATGATGATGGTGCTGCCCTTCACCATCTGGACGCTGCGCGGCTTCATCGCCGCGGTGCCGAAGGAGCTGGAGGAGTCGGCCATGGTGGACGGCTGCACCCGCACCCAGGCCTTCCTGAAGGTGATCTTCCCGCTGCTGGCCCCCGGCCTGATGTCGACCTCGCTGTTCGGCTTCGTCACCGCGTGGAACGAGTTCCCGCTCGTCCTGTGGCTGAACAAGAAGCCCGACAGCCAGACCCTGCCGCTGTGGCTGTCGTCCTTCCAGACCAACTTCGGCACGGACTGGGGCGCCACCATGGCCGCGTCGACCCTCTTCGCGGTCCCGATCCTGATCCTGTTCTTCTTCCTGCAGCGCAAGGCGGTCGGCGGTCTGACCGACGGCGCCGTGAAGGGCTGAGCCAACGTGAGCATCCTCGTTCCCACCGCCCCGGACAGCGACCAGCTGCACCGCGACGCCCTGACCGTCCTGCAGCCCGGCTTCGTCGGCACCGAGCCGCCGGCCTGGCTGCGCCGCCACCTGGCCGCCGGGCTCGGCTCGGTCGCGCTGTTCGACCGCAACGTGGTCGACCTCGACCAGCTCTCCGCGCTGACCCGGGCGCTGCGCGCGGAGAACCCCGACCTCCTGATCGCCATCGACGAGGAGAGCGGCGACGTGACCCGGCTGGAGGCGGGCTCCGGCTCGTCCTGGCCCGGCAACCTCGCGCTCGGCGCGATCGACGACCCGGCGCTGACCCGGGACGTCGCCCGCGAGCTGGGCCGGGCGCTGGCCGCGGCCGGCGTCAACTACAACTGGGCGCCCACCGCCGACGTCAACTCCAACCCGCGCAACCCGGTCATCGGTGTCCGCTCCTTCGGCGCCGACCCCGAACTGTGCGCCCGGCACACCGCCGCCTGGGTCGAGGGCCTGCAGTCGGCCGGCGTGGCCGCCTGCTCCAAGCACTTCCCCGGCCACGGCGACACCGCGGTGGACTCGCACCACGGCCTGCCGGTCATCGACGTCGACCTGGACGTGCTGCGCGCCCGCGACCTGGTGCCGTTCCAGGCCGCGATCGCGGCCGGCACCAAGGCCGTGATGACCGCCCACATCATGATCCCGGCGCTGGACCCGATGCTGCCGGCCACCTTGAGCCCGACCGTGCTGCGCGACCTGCTGCGCGCCGCCCCGGCCGACGGCGGCCTCGGCTACCAGGGCCTGATCGTCAGCGACGCGATCGAGATGGGCGCCATCGCCGACACCTTCGGCATGGGCGAGGGCACCGTGCTGGCCCTGGCGGCCGGCGCGGACGCGATCTGCGTCGGCGGCGGGCTGGCCGACGAGGAGACCGTGCTGATGCTGCGCGACGCCATCGTGGCGGGCGTGCGCTCGGGCCGGCTCACCGAGGAGCGGCTGACGGACGCCGCCGAACGGGTCCGGGCGCTGGGCAGTTGGGGCCGGATCTCGGCCCAGGGCGAGCGGGTGGAGCCGGACCTGGCGGTGGGCCTGCGGGCCGCGCGCCGAGCGCTGCGGGTGGTCCGGGCGCCGGGCCGCGAGGTGCTGCCGGTGAGTGAGCGCCCGTACGTGGCCTCGTTCTCGGACGAGCCGAACATCGCGGTCGGCGACGTCACCCCGTGGGGCGTGGCCGGCATGCTGGCGGACCGCTTCCCCGGCACCCGCACCCGCGAGGTGTCGGCCGCCGAGGCCGCCCCGGAGCTGCTGGACGCCCTGGTCGCCGAGCTGGTGGCCGGCGCCGAGGGCCGCCGCCTGGTGCTGGTGGTCCGGGACGCCCACCGGCACGCGTGGATGTCCGCCGTGCTGAGCCGCCTGGTGGCGGCCCGGCCGGACGCCGCGGTGGTGGAGATGGGGCTGCCCCAGTCCGAGCCGATCGGCGCGCTCCACATCGCCACCCACGGCGCCGCCCGGGTCTGCGGGCTGGCGGCCGTGGAGGTGCTCACCGGGCAGCCGGGAGCGATCGGCTGAACCGATCGACGAGACGCCACCGGCCGTGTCCGGGAGGCGTCGGCCGACGGGCCCGTCATGCGTATGCCGCATGGCGGGCCCGATGCGTTCTCCCGGTGTCGACCTGCGCTTTCGTCAGGTGACCGTGTTCCCTCAAGTGAGCCTTAAATCCGCCTCAAGTCCCACCGAGGGTGACGGCCCGGCGACTGATCGCCACGCGGTACAACGGCTCTGCAACGGCCCTGGAAACAGGGGTGGTTGGCCGTTGACACCACACTTGGTCTAGGCCAGAGTCCATGCATCCGGTTCGAATTCGAACGTCGCCGGATGTGGTATCGCGCCCTCCTCGAAGCTCTGCGCCGCCCCTGCCCGGACTCTCCGCCGCGGGCGCCCATCACGCTGTCGGCGGGCATCACCGGCTCTTGAACACCCTCGGAGGATGGCGTGAAGAAGCGTCAGCTCGTGTCCGCGCTCGGGATCACGGCCCTGGCCGCCGGACTGACGGCCTGTTCCTCGTCCGGTTCACCCTCGGGAGGCGGCACGGGCTCCTCCGTCGACCCGAAGGCCGCCACCGGCACCGTCACCGTCTGGCTGATGGACGACGCCCAGAAGAACTGGCCCGACATCGTCCAGCGGGTCAACGACGAGTTCGCGGCGAAGTACCCGGGCGTCAACCTCAAGCTGGTCTACCAGGGCTGGGCCGACAAGGTCGGCAGGCTCGACAAGGCCCTCGCCGACGGCAACGCCCCCGACGTGGTCGAACTCGGCAACACCGAGACCATGAAGTACGTGCTCTCCGGCGCGCTCGCCCCGGTGGACCGCACCACCTTCGACAACTCCGACACCTGGATCAAGGCGCTCGCCAACACCTGCACCTACCAGGACAAGCTGTGGTGCGTGCCGTACTACGCCGGCGCCCGGGTCGCCATCTACAACTCCACCGGCTTCCAACAGGCCACCGGCAGCGCGGAGTTCCCCAAGACCGAGGCCGACCTGCTGGCCGCCCTGGACCGGATCGCCGACAAGAACAAGGCCGACAGGACCTTCTCCCCGCTCTACCTGCCCGGCCCGTACTGGTACGCCGCGATGAGCTACGTGGCCGCGTACGGCGGCAGCATCGCCAAGTTCGACAGCGCCGGCAACTGGCACGGCACC
The DNA here is from genome assembly GCF_055560875.1 of Kitasatospora sp. NPDC023118. NCBI lineage: Bacteria > Bacillati > Actinomycetota > Actinomycetes > Kitasatosporales > Streptomycetaceae > Kitasatospora > Kitasatospora sp. NPDC023118. The sequence continues at coordinate 335,893 of NZ_JBVHHW010000004.1, read as the reverse complement.
CTGCACGACCCCAAGTCCCAGCAGGGCATCAGCCACTTCGCCGACCTGGTGCGCAAGTACAACAAGGGCGACCTGACGGTGAACGAGCAGAACCAGTTCGAGTCGATGGCCCGCGGGCACGCCGCCTCCTTCTACGGCAACGGCTTCGAGGCGGCCAGCGTCACCGCGCCGGTCACCGGCGACCCGAGCCTCAAGGACGCCGTCAAGGTGGCCACCATGCCCGGTCCGGACGGCAAGCCGCTGCCCACCTTCATCGGCGGCTCCGACCTCGCGGTCACCGCCAAGTCCCCGCAGGCGGCGCCGGCCACCGACTGGATCCGGATGTTCACCAGCACCAAGTCCGAGCAGGCGCTGGCCGACAAGGACATCCTGCCGAACAACCTCACCCAGCTGAACCCGCTGAGGAACAAGCCCACCACCGCCGCTGCGGCCAACGCCGTCCCGGACGCCTGGTTCACCCCGCTGGCGCCCGGCTGGGGCGCGGTGGAGAAGCAGAAGATCATCCCCGACATGCTGACCTCGATCCTCAAGGGCAAGTCCGTGGACCAAGCCACCAAGGACGCCGACGCCGCGATCGACCAGCTGATCAACAACCCGTCCTGACACCGGAGGACCGCTGCCGCACGCCCCTGCCCGCCGCCGGGAGCGGCGGCGCGGCGGGGGCGGCGGGAGGGGGCGGGAGGGGGCGGTCCGGGGGTGCCCGGCGCGGGGCGCCCTCGTAGGATTGCGCCAGGAGACCAGGAAGACCGCAGCGAGTGTGCGGACTCGCCGCCGTAGAGATCCCCGTCGGGTGACTGCCCGGGCGGGGTCGACCCATCTCATCGGAGGCACACCCAGATGTCCGACCCGCAGACCGTTTCCGTTCCCGGCCGGATCATGGCGGCGGAGATGGCCGAGCAGCCAGCCGTCCTCCAGCGCATCCTCGACGAGGGCGCGCCCAAGATCCGCGACATCGCGGCCCAGATCGCCGCCCGCAGCCCCCGCTTCGTCCTGCTGACCGCGCGCGGCACGTCCGACAACGCGGCGCTCTACGCCAAGTACCTGATCGAGATCCTGCTCGGCAAGCCGGCCGGCCTGACCTCGATGTCCACCACCACCGCGTACGGCGCCAAACCGGACCTCACCGATGTCCTGGTCATCACCGTCAGCCAGTCCGGCGGCTCGCCGGACCTGGTCGCCTCCACCAAGGCCGCCCGCGAGGCCGGGGCGGTCACCCTCGCCGTCACCAACAACCCCGGCTCCCCGCTGGCCGAGGTCTCCGAGTTCCACATCGACGTGCTGGCCGGACCGGAGCAGGCGCTGCCGGCCACCAAGACCTACACCGCCGAGCTGCTGGCGCTCTACCTGCTGGTCGAGGGCCTGCGGGGCGGGGACGGCTCGGCCGCCGAGGAGCTGCCCGCGCTGGCCGCCGGCGTGCTGTCCCGGCAGGCCGAGGTGAAGGCGCTGGCCGAGCGCTACCGCTTCGCCCAGCGCCTGGTCATCACCTCGCGCGGCTACGGCTACCCGACCGCCCGCGAGGCGGCGCTCAAGTTGATGGAGACCACGTACATCCCGGCCACCCCGTTCTCCGGCGCCGACCTGCTGCACGGCCCGCTGGCCATGGTGGACAACGTCTCGCCGGTCATCGCGATCGTCCCGGACGGCAAGGGCGGCGAGGCCCTGCAACCGGTGCTGGACCGGCTGCGCGGGCGCGGCGCGGACCTCATGGTGATCGGCCAGCAGGCCCAGGTGGACGCCGCCTCGGCGGGCTTCGCGCTGCCGGCCGGCGTGCCCGAGGAGGTCCAGCCGATCCTGGAGATCATGCCGCTGCAGCATCTGGCCTACGAGGTCACCATCGCCCGCGGCCAGGACCCGGACGCCCCGCGCGCCCTCGCCAAGGTCACCGAGACCCGCTGACGGGCGCGGCCGAATCGAGCCGGCCCTCTGTCCACAGGCTGTGGACAGAGGGCCGGCTCTCTGAGCGGCGGAACATGGTTTCGGTGGGAGAGCCCCGACGGTCCGCCGCTGACGGGGAAGTGCCCAAAAAGCACTACGGGCCACGGCGCCGACACGGGACCCTCAACCCGTGCGGCACCGCAGCCCGGAGCTGTCGTCGGGCACCGGAGTCGACCGAGGACTGTGCGGGGTCCTCACTCGGTGGTGTCCGACCGAGGAGAAGGCCGCGCGCGGTCAGGGCAGTTGCGCGGTGGGCCTCTCCTTGGTGCCCTTTCATTGTGGACTAGACCAATCTGGGTTGTCCAGGCCGGCCGGAAAATTGGTCTAAACAACTTCGGGCAGTCGGCGACGGCCACCGCACGGTCCGCCGCGCCCGGCCCCGACCGGCGGCGCTACGCTCGCCATGTGCCCTCGCTGAACGAACTCGTCCGCCGCCACACCACCCTCACCGGGGCCGACGTGGAATGGCTCCACATGCTGGTCTCGGAGTGGCAGCTGCTCTCCGACCTCTCCTTCGCCGACCTGGTGCTGTGGATCCCCACCTGGGACGGCATCCGCTACGTCTCGGTGGCGCAGATGCGGCCCAACACCGGGCCCACCTCCTACCAGGACGACATGGTCGGCCACCTCGTCCCGCGCGGGCGCCGCCCGCTGCTGGACGCCGCCTTCGACGAGGGGCGGATCGTGCGCGAGGGCGACCCGGAGTGGCGCGAGGAGGTCCCGGTCCGGGTCGAGTCCATCCCGGTCCGGCGCGAGGGCAAGGTGCTCGGGGTGATCGCCCGCAACACCAACCTGCTGACCGTCCGCACCCCCAGCCGGCTGGAGCTCACCTACCTGCAGAGCGCCTCCGACCTGGCCCAGATGATCGCCGCCGGCAGCTTCCCGTTCCCCGGCGTCGAGCAGGCCGACATGGACGCCGCGCCCCGGGTCGGCGACGGCCTGATCCGGCTGGACGCGGACGGCGTGGTCACCTACGCGAGCCCCAACGCCCTCTCCGCGTACCACCGGCTCGGCCTCACCACCGACCTGGTCGGCAGCCACCTCGGCCGGGCCACCGCCGACCTCGCCCCGCCGTCCCGCTCGGCCGTCCACGAGGCGCTGGTGAAGCTGGCCAGCGGCTGGGCGCCGCGGCAGACCGAGGTGGAGGCGCAGGGGGGCGTGGTGACCCTGCGTGCGATCCCGCTCAAGCCCAAGGGTTCCCTGACCGGTTCACTGGTGCTCTGCCGGGACGTCACCGAGCTGCGCCGCCGTGACCGCGAGTTGATGACCAAGGACGCCACCATCCGGGAGATCCACCACCGGGTGAAGAACAACCTGCAGACCGTCGCCGCGCTGCTGCGGCTGCAGTCCCGCCGGATGGAGTCGGAGTCCGGCCGGGCCGCACTGGACGAGGCGGTGCGCCGGGTCGGCTCGATCGCGATCGTGCACGAGACGCTCTCCCAGGCGCTGGACGAGCAGGTGGCCTTCGACGAGATCGCCGACCGGGTGCTGGCGATGGTGATGGAGCTGTCCCAGGACGGCCGGGTCGCGACCCGCCGCACCGGCAGCTTCGGCATCCTCTCCGCCGAGGTGGCCACCCCGCTGTCGATGGTGCTGACCGAGCTGCTGCAGAACGCGCTGGAGCACGCCTTCGGCCCGACGGCCTCCGGGAACCTGGAGGTGAGCGCGCTGCGCGGACGGGCGCCGGCGACCGGCATGGGCTGGTCGGACAGCTGGAACGGCGGCGCCAGGCCGGAGGAGTACCTGCTGATCACGGTGCAGGACGACGGCCGCGGCATGCCGGAGGGCTTCGACCCGAAGACGGCCGGCAACCTCGGGCTGCAGATCGTCCGGACGCTGGCCACCGGCGAGCTCGGCGGCACCTTCGACATGGTGGCCGGCGCGAGCGGCGGCACCAAGGTGATCCTGGAGATCCCCGTCCGCTGAGGCCCGCCGGGAATCTGCGCTGAGGCCCGCCGGGAATTCGTTGCATCGGGGCGCGTGGCGGGGGCGTGCGCTCGGCGGAAGCGCCGGGTGCGCACTCCGCAAGCCCTTACGGGACGGGCGCGGAAACAGAAACGAGGCCCTGTCGACCGGGGGGGGGTGGGTCGACAGGGCCTCTCAACCCGTTCCGGCCGTCGGGGGGAGTCGGCCGGAACGGGGGCTCTGGGTGGTGCGGCACCTCGCCGGTGCGTTGCACACGGTGAGCGCCTCAGCTCCACGATATTGCTCTCTGTGAACAGTATCAAGTGGCTGGACGGTCCGGTGTCGCGGGACCTCGCCGGGCAAGGCCCTTTGTGCGGAAGGCTTCACCAGGAGGTGCAGGGAAGCCTTTGATCATGTGTTGATCGGTACGGCGGTTACTGCTGGTGCTACGGCGTGTGATCAGACGGGGCTGATCAGGCGGTGCGGGCGCGGTTGCGGGCGGCACGGCGCTTCATCGCGCGGCGCTCGTCCTCGCTCATACCGCCCCAGACGCCGGCATCCTGGCCGGTCTCGAGAGCCCACTGGAGGCACTGCTCCATCACCGGGCAGCGGCGGCACACGGCCTTGGCTTCCTCGATCTGCAGCAGAGCAGGACCGGTGTTCCCGATCGGGAAGAACAGCTCCGGGTCCTCTTCGCGGCAGACAGCGCGGTGGCGCCAGTCCATGGTCGTCCAACTCCTCCTGCCGCGGGGGGTGGCCCGATCGGCATAATCGAATGGCTTGTGAATGTGAACGCTTTCACGAATCCCACAACAGCAAAAGAGACCAAAGGCCCGTCGGGCCCGGGTGGTCTGTGCTTGGGGGATTCGGCGATTCGAGGGACACCCCGCGGTCGGTGCTCCTGTGGTTCCGGAGTCGCCGTCGCTGCGATGTGTCCCGATCGCCATGTAGAGGTTCGCAAACCTCGGGCTCGGATACAACCCCCCTCGGGGAGGAATTTTTGATTCTTCGGTGTCGCCTAGCTCACAGCCAGTACTTCTATGGAGTGAAGGGGGCTTGTGCGTTCGAGAAGAAGGGTGAACCCCACTTCCGGTCACACAATCACACGCAGTGCCCGCCGTACGCCTGTGAAACTGACGCGACTCCGGTCTCCAAGATGGTCCCCGTCCACCTGGAACGGGACGGGTTCCTGGGAAACCAAGGTGAAGTGTCTGACGTCGTGATAGGAGACGACGTGTTTTCCGGACGGGCCGGCCGCCGGGGCACCGTCGCTCGAAGGTGCGTACGACCGCAGGATCTGACGGATCGTTCGAGCCGTACCGAACGCCGTCATCACGGTGATTCCGAAGACGTCCAGATCCGTGTCGAAGGAGGCGAGCGGTGAGGGGTAGACCGGACGGTTGCCGAGGAAGGTCCACGGCGAGGTGTTGCTGACTATCGCCAGGACCAGGCCCGGCACGGCCTCGTGGCCCGGCAGTTCCAGGGTCACCGGGCCCCTGCGGCGCTGCTCACGCTGGGTGAAGTAGTGCCGGATCGCCTGCCCCACGTAGAGGGCGTGGGTGGACTTGCGCCCGGCCCGGCGCTGCTCCTCGACCCGGCCGACCACTCCGGCGTCGAAGCCGAGGCCGGCGGTGAAGGTGAACCAGCGGTCCGGCAGGCCCTCGGTCATCGCCTTGCCCAGCCCGATCGGCCGCTCCTGCCCCTGCTCCAGCGCGTTCAGCAGGGCGCCGGTGGCCTCCACCGGGTCGTTGGGCAGGCCCAGCGCGCGGGCGAAGACATTGGTCGAACCGCCCGGCACCACGGCCAGTCGCGGGACCTTCTCGCCCGGGCCCTGCGCCAGCAGCCCGTTCACCACCTCGTTGACGGTGCCGTCACCGCCCAGCGCCACCACCAGGTCGACCGTGCCGTCCTGCGCCGCCTCGCGGGCCAGGTCACGCGCGTGGCCCCGGTACTGCGTCTCGGCGACCTCCAGCTTGAGGTCGCTGCGCAGGGCGTGGATCAGCACGTCTCTGGTCCGGCCACTGGTGGTGGTGGCCTTGTGGTTCACGACCAGGAGAGCGCGCATGGGGAAAGCCTACGGGTCGGTACGGACCAACCGGCGGCTACCCTGCTGGAGTGACCGCAGAAACCCCCGCACCCGCACCCGCTCGCCCGGTTTCGCTCACCCTGGGCGCCGCCATCACCGCCCTGGAGGGCGCCGCGCTGGCCGTCGCCGGCGTCTCGGACATGGTGTCCGCGCTGTCCGGCCAGGCCAAGCAGCTGGCCCTGAACGAGTTCGGCGGCCTGGTCATCGTGCTGCTCGGCGTGCTGCCGATGCTGGCCGCCCGCGCGCTGCTCAAGGAGCGCCGCTGGGGCCGCAGCCCGGCCGTGCTGACCAACTCGATCTGCCTGCCGGTCGCGTACTACATGATCCAGAGCGGCGGCGCGATGATCGCGGTCGGCGCGGTGGTCGGCCTGCTCGGCCTGGTGGGCATCGGCTCGCTGCTGAACCCGAAGTCGACGGCGGCCCTGTACACCCAGCACGAGGGCTGAGCGCACAGGGCCGCCGGGGTCCTGAAGCCTGCGAGCCGAAGCCTGCTGAGCGGCCGCCCGAAGGAGCTGAGTGGCCGTCAGTCCTACTCCTCCACCAGGAGCTTCTCCCGCAGCTGGGCCAAGGTCCGCGCCAGCAGCCGGGACACGTGCATCTGGGAGATCCCCACCTCGGCGGCGATCTGCGACTGGGTCATGTTCCGGAAGAACCGCAGCACCAGGATCTTCTGCTCGCGGGGCGGCAGTTGGGCCAGCAGCGGCTTGAGTGACTCGCGGTACTCGACGCCCTCCAGCGCCTCGTCGGTGGCGCCCAGGGTGTCCGCGACGGCCGGCGACTCGTCGTCGCTGTCCGGCACGTCCAGGGACAGCGTGGAGTACGCGTTGGCCGACTCCAGGCCCTCCAGGACGTCCTCCTCGGAGATCCCCAGGTGCTCGGCCAGCTCGTGCACCGTGGGGGAGCGGCCGTGCCGCTGGGAGAGCTCGCTGGTCGCCGTGGTGAGCGACAGCCGCAGCTCCTGGAGGCGGCGCGGGACGCGCACCGCCCAGCCCTTGTCGCGGAAGTGCCGCTTGATCTCGCCGACGATGGTCGGCGTCGCGTAGGTGGAGAACTCGACCCCGCGCTCGTGGTCGAAGCGGTCCACCGACTTGATCAGCCCGATGGTGGCGACCTGGGTCAGGTCGTCCAGCGGCTCGCCCCGGTTGCGGAAGCGCCGGGCCAGGTGCTCGACCAGCGGGATGTGCATCCGCACCAGCTGGTTGCGCAGCTCGACGCGCTCCGGGGAGCCCTCGGGCAGTGCGGACAGTCGGACGAACAGCGCGCGGGCGGCCTCCCGGTCCGGGGCGCCGGTGCGGTGCGAGCCCTGGGCGGGCACGGCGCCGTGCAGCTCCGCGGCCCCGTCCGCCTGGTCCGGCGGAGGCGTGGAGGCGGGCGTCGGCTCAGACGTCGGCTCGGTCGGGTGGCTCATCCGGTGGGCGTCCTTCGGGTGCGCTTCGTCGTTGGCGGCGAGGCCGGGAACGCTCGCCTGGGTCGGTACGGCAGGGCCCGCCGTCGCGAGGCCGGTACGGTCCAGATCACTCACGGCCATTCCCCCGTTCCGTTCCGGGAGCACCGGGGCCGTCGGCCCCGGCATCGTCTCGTTGGTCGTACCGCGTGGGGGGCGGTACCGGGAGCCGCCCGCCGGGCCCCGGTGGGGGAGCGGCGGACGGCCCTTGCAGGGTGCTGCTCGGTGCCCGGCTAGTGGGCGGCGGACCCGCCGCGCTTCTTGTGCAGGCTGATCGACACGGTTTTGTCCTCGCCGACCGAGGAGTCGACCTCGCCGGCCAGCGCGGAGAGCACCGTCCACGCGAAGGTGTCCCGTTCGGGCGCCTTGCCGTCCGTGGTGGGAGCGGCGACGGTCACCTTCAGCGAGTCGCCGACCAGGCGGAACTCGCAGGACAGCACGGAGCCGGGCACCGCCTGCTGGAGCAGGATGGCGCAGGCCTCGTCCACCGCGATCCGCAGGTCCTCGATCTCGTCGAGGGTGAAGTCCAACCGGGCCGCGAGCCCGGCCGTCGCTGTTCGCAGCACGGAGAGGTAGGCCCCCGCCGCGGGCAGCCGGACCTCCACGAAGTCCTGTACTCCGAGATCGCTGTCGATCTGGGACACCCTTGCCTCCTGGGTGACGCGCTGTGCTTGCTTGGTACCCCCGGTGGGGGGCCTTGCTACCGCTGTTACTACCGCTGTTGCTACCTCACGGAGGGGCGCCGATGCCGCTGATCCGCCATCGCCGCGGGTGCTCCGCACCCCGGTGCGAGAGTTACTCATGGTAAGGCATTGCGACGCTGGGTGGCAGGGCCTTTGCCCGTACTCACCGGTCAGTTCAGCGACTTCTCAGCGACTTCTCAACAACTCTCAACGACTGCCGGCGGCGGTCAGTGCCTCGCCGGTGAGCCGGTAGACGGTCCACTCGTCCATCGGCACCGCGCCGAGCGACTTGTAGAAGTCGATCGAGGGCTGGTTCCAGTCGAGCACCGACCACTCCACCCGCGCGTAGCCGCGCTCGACGGCGATGCGCGCGAGCTCCAGCAGGAGCGCCTTGCCGTGGCCGCCGCCGCGGGCCTCCGGGCGGACGTAGAGGTCCTCCAGGTAGATCCCGTGGGTGCCGCGCCAGGTCGAGAAGTTGAGGAACCAGACCGCGAAGCCGACCGGCTCGCCGGTGGTGTCGTCCTCGGCGATCAGGCCGAACACCGCCGGGTTGGCGCCGAACAGCGCCTCGCGCAGTTGCTCCTCGGTGGCCACCGCCTCCTGCGGGGCCTTCTCGTAGTCCGCGAGTTCGCGGATCATGGCCAGGACGACGGGGACGTCGGTGACGTCGACGGTACGGATCATGCCGCGAGCCTACTGCTCGGGCCCGGTCTCGTCCCAGGCCTGGATCGAGGTCTGGTCGACGATCCGGCCGTCCCGCAGGTCGGCCATCGAGGACATCAGCACCCGCACGCCGTCGGGGTAGCGGCAGGACTCCAGGAAGGCGACGTGATCGCCCTGGACCACCACCTGTTCCAGCTTGTGGGTCATCTCGCGGCCGTAGACGTCGTTCAGCATGGCGCCGATCTCGTCCCGCCCGTGCATCACCAGGGGGTGGCTGGGCTGGGTCTTGCGGTCGACCACGCGCAGTTCGGCGTCCTCGGCGTACAGGGCCAGCAGGGCCTCGGAGTCGCAGCGCTCGATGCCCTCGCGCAGGGCCCGGGTGTCGAAGGCGGACGGCGCCGCCATGGTGGTCATGATCTCGCTCCTCCGGTCGGGTCCGTCGGCTCGTACCTCTGAGCGTACGCCCGGCGGACCCGATCGGAAGCGGCGCGATCCGGGCCGGTCAGCGGGCCGGGACGGTGCGCGGGCAGTCGGACAGGGTGCGGGACCAACGCGCGGGCGATCGGCACCCGTTGCCTCTCGCCCCCGGACCGGCTCAGGAAGCCGCGTTCGGCGAGGTGCCCGGCCCGGACCCGGTGCCCTCGCCCGGCACGGGTCGGGCGTGAACGCACGGCCGCCCCCGTCCGACGGGCGGACGGGGGCGGCCGGGTGGCGACGCGTCAGGCTCAGGCCTGCTTGGTCTCCCAGAAGATCTTGTCGACCTCGGCGATCAGGTCCAGCAGGGCCTGGCCGGTGGCCGGGTCGGTGGACGCCTTGGCGGCCGAGGCGGCCTTCAGGGTGTCGTTGATCAGCTGGTGCAGCTGGGGGTACTTCTCGAAGTGCGGGGCCTTGAAGTAGTCGCTCCACAGCACCGAGATGTGGTGCTTGACGGCCTCGGCGCGCTGCTCCTTGATGATGATGGCGCGGGCGCGGAAGTGCGGGTCCTCGTTGGCCTGGTACTTCTCCTGGGTGGCCTTGACCGACTCGGCCTCAAGCTTGGCCTGCGCCGGGTCGTACACGCCGCAGGGCAGGTCGCAGTGGGCGTGAGCGGTGGCGCGAGGTGCAAACAGACGAGAGAACATGGGAGTCCTTCCTTAGATCGTCTTCCCGCGCCCGAGATTACCCTTCCGCCCGCCGGGTTTCGCGATCGGGCGGTGGGCCTAGGGCGAAAGGCGGACCCGGAACCGGGGTAATCCGGACATCGAACGGATGACGGTCCGTACGGCAGACTGGGTGCGGTTGGTCCGGGAGGAGGAGTCGTGGCGCGGAGCGCGGAGCCGCAGGGCGGTTCGGGGGGCGGCGTGGTGCCGTTCGGGCTGGTCGACGTGGCGGGCCCGTCGATGGTCCCGACCCTGCGCGACGGCGACCAACTGCTAGTCCGCTACGGCGCGCCGATCCGGCCGGGCGCGGTGGTGCTGTTCCGGCACCCCCTCCAGCAGGACCTGCTGGTGGTGAAGCGGGCGGCCGAGCGCCGCCCGAATGGCTGGTGGCTGCTGTCCGACAACCGGCCGGTGGACAGTGACAGCCGCAGCTACGGCCCGGTCCCGGACGACCTGGTGCTCGGCCGGGTGCTGCTGCGGCTGCGCCCGAGCCCGGCCTGGCTGGCGCCGGGCCGCCGGCTGGAGCGGCTGCTGATCAGCCCCCGGCTGGCCCGGGTGCCGGGCCTGACCCGCCGTCTCGGGGTCTTCGTCGAAGAACTCTGAGGCCTACTGCCCGGCGCTGAGCGCCGCCTCGGCCTCCTGGCGCTTGCGGGCCCGGTAGGCGGCCACGTTGGCGCGGGTCGCGCAGCGGTCCGAGCAGTAGCGGCGGGAGCGGTTGGTCGAGGTGTCCAGGTAGGCGTTGCGGCAGGGCGCGGCCTGGCAGATGCCGAGCCGGTCGGCGCCCAGTTCGGTGAGGTGGACGGCCAGGCCCATGCAGGCGACCGCGCTGAAGTGGGCGGTGGCGGTCGGCGAGTTGTCGGCCAGGTGCAGGTGCCAGCGCGGCCGGCCGGCGTCGTCCAGGTAGTCGTGCCCGGACACCAGCGGGCTGACGGGGTACTCCATCAGCAGGCTGTTCAGCAGGTCGACGGCCCGGACCTCGTCCCCCTCGGCGGCGGCCTCGAACACCCCGCGCAGCCTGGTCCGCACGCCCCGCAGCCTGGGCACGTCGGACTCGTCGGCCAGCGCGGCGGCCCGGGAGGAGTCGGAGAACAGGGCGCGCACCGCGTCCACCGAGGTCAGCGTGTCGGTGCCGCGCTCGGGTTCCTCGGTGTTCACCAGCCGAACGGCGAGATCGGCGTACGAGGCGAGCTCCACGGCGGTCCTTCCAGAGAGATCGGTAACGGGCCGGATGCTTCCAGCCTATTACCCGACTGGGCAAAACGTCGGCGCCCGGCAGGAAAGGTGCCTGCCGGGCGCCGGTCGTGCGGGGTCAGAGCACCTTGGAGAGGAAGGCCCTGGTGCGCTCGTGCTGCGGGTTGGTGAGCACCTCGCGGGGGTTGCCGGACTCGACCACCACACCGCCGTCCATGAACACCAGCGCGTCGCCGACCTCGCGGGCGAATCCCATCTCGTGGGTGACGACCACCATGGTCATGCCCTCCTCGGCGAGGCCGCGCATGACGTCCAGGACGTCGCCGACCAGCTCCGGGTCGAGCGCCGACGTGGGCTCGTCGAAGAGCATCAGCTTGGGCTTCATGGCCAGCGCGCGGGCGATCGCCACGCGCTGCTGCTGGCCGCCGGAGAGCTGTGAGGGATAGTTCTTCGCCTTGTCGGCGAGGCCGACCCGCTCCAGCAGGGCCATGCCGCGCTCGCGGGCGTCGGCCCTGCTCTCGCCCTTGACCTGGACCGGCGCCTCGATGATGTTCTCTATGGCGGTCATGTGCGGGAACAGGTTGAAGCGCTGGAACACCATGCCGATGTCGCGGCGCTTCAGGGCGACCTCGCGGTCCTTGAGCTCGTGGAGCTTGTCGCCCTTCTGCCGGTAGCCGACCAGCTCGCCGTCCACCCAGAGGCGGCCGCCGTTGATCTTCTCCAGGTGGTTGATGCACCGCAGGAAGGTCGACTTGCCGGAGCCGGACGGTCCGATCAGGCAGAACACCTCGCGCTGCTTGACCTCCAGGTCGATGCCCTTGAGGACCTCGACCAGGCCGTAGGACTTGTGCACCCCTTCGGCGCGGACCATGGGCCCGGCGGCCGCGACGGAGTCGGCGGGCGTCTTGGTCAGATCGGTCATACGTGACCACCTCCCTCAAGCCCCGGGACGACGTCGGCGGTCGTCTTAGGGGTGGGCCTCCCGGCGAACAGGCCCCGAAGCCGTTGCAGCGGGGTGGGTGGGAGGGTGCGGTTGGAGCCGCGGGCGTAGTAGCGCTCGATGTAGTACTGGCCGATGGTCAGCACGGAGGTGAAGAACAGGTACCAGAGGCTGACCACGATCAGCAGCGGGATGTTCTGGTAGTTCCGAGAGTAGATGACCTGGCCGGCCCGGAAGATCTCCTCCAGGGAGATCACGGAGACCAGCGAGGTGGTCTTGAGCATCGAGATGGTCTCGTTGCCGGTCGGCGGGATGATCACCCGCATGGCCTGCGGCAGGACGACCCGCCGCATGGTCTGGAACCGGCTCATGCCGAGCGCGTGCGCGGCCTCGGTCTGGCCCTCGTCCACCGACTGGATGCCGCCGCGGACGATCTCCGCCATGTAGGCGGCCTCGTTGAGACCGAGGCCCAGCAGCGCGGCGACGAAGGTCGGGATCAGGACGTTGGTCTGCTCCGACCAGAACTCCGGTCCCCACGGGACGCCGATCGACAGCTTGGCCCAGATCAGGCCGAGGAAGTTCCAGATCACCAGCTGCACCAGTACCGGGGTGCCGCGGAAGACCCAGATGTAGACCCAGGCGGTGCCTGCGAGCAGCGGGTTCGGGGACAGGCGCATCACCGCGAGGATGATGCCGCCGACCACACCCATGAGCATGGAGAGGGCGGTCAGCTCCAGCGTCACGACCATGCCGTGCACGATGCTGTCGTGGAACAGGTACTGCCCGACGATGTCCCACTTGAATGCGGGGTTGGTGAAGAGGGCGCTCAGCAGCATCGCCGCGAGTACGGCGATGACGACTGCGCCCGCCCAGCGTCCGGGGTGGCGGACCGGGACGGCCTTGATGGTCTCAGGCCGTCCCGGTCCAGCCGTCCCCTTGTCCAGAGAGTTCACGGTGTGGCCTCGGGGGAGAGATGGAGCGTACGAGGGGTCAGCTGACGGCGCCGTTGACGGTCGACTTGTCGATGGCGCCGGACTCGACGCCCCACTTGGCGAGGATCTGCTTGTAGGTGCCGTCGTCGATCAGCGACTGGACGGCGCCCTGGATGGCCGGGGTGAGCTTGGAGCCCTTGGCCAGGGCGACGCCGTAGGGGGCCACACCGTAGGTGTCGCCGAGCTTCTCCAGCTGCCCGCCCGCCTGCTTGATCGCGTAGTCGACGACCTGGGAGTCCGCCATCATCGCCTGGTCGCGGCCGGAGACCACGGCGTTGGTGACGTCCGTCTGGAGGTCGAACTTGTCGCCGTCGTTCTGGATGCCCGGCTTGCCCTCCTTGGCGCAGTCCGGGTTGCGGGTGTCCTTGATCTCGTCGGCCTGGGTGGTGCCGGTCTGGACGGCGACCTTCTTGCCGCAGAGGTCCTTCGGGTCGATCTTCTCCGGGTTGCCCTTCTTGACCGCGATGGCGCTGCCGGAGTTGAAGTAGGTCACCATGTCGACGACCTGCTCGCGCTCCTTGTTGTCCGTGAAGGACGACATGCCGAGCTGGAACTTGTTCGACTGGATGCCGGGGATGATCGCGGTGAAGCCGGAGTCCTGGACCTCGGCCTTCAGACCGAGCTTGGCGGCGATGGCGGTGGCGAGGTCGACGTCCATGCCGATGACCTTGCCGCTGTCGTCCTTGAACTCGTCCGGCGCGTAGGAGGCGTCGGCGCCGACCACGAGCTTGCCGGCCGACTTGATGTCGGCCGGGACGAGGGCGACCAGCTTGTCGTCGGCCTTGACCTCATTGACGGTCGCGCTGGCGTTGGGCGCACCGCTGCCTTCGCTCTTGCTGCTGCTGCACGCGCTCAGCACGAGGGACACGGACACGGCGGCCACGCCGGCCGCGAAGAGGCGGGTGCGCTGGGTACGGGCGGTCATGAGGGGGATCTCCTCCTGGGGAGAGAAATCGGGCGGAGTACGCCGCGGGAGCGGCGCACCGGGCAGCTGGCCGTACGGAGCCGTACGGATGGGTATGTCGCTGTACGTCGTCGTACGGGCATGCCGGGTGGTGCAGTGCCTTGGGCGCAGGGAGCCGCCCAGGGTGGTGCGGGGTACTGCTTCCGCCACCCTCCGCCGAGGTGGACGTTGACCGGAACCGCCTCGACCAGTGGTCGGCTCGATCAGAGATGGGGGGAATCCTGCCATCTGATGACGGTCAAGTGGCCCTCATCCAGATCAAAATCGGATAACAAGGGCTCGCGACGTCCGCTATTCGGACGAATCGCGTGCCCCTGTCACCCTGTGTATAAGTATGCAGATCCCTCCGCAGTCCGCCCGGAGGCCCGCCGGGGGCCGCCCGCCCCCGGCCCGGCTGCCGTCGCTCAGATGCCCCCGTTGACGACCGCGTTCTGCGCCGCGCCGGCGCTCACGTTCCACTTGCCGAGGATCTTGTCGTACTCGCCGCTGCGGATCAGCTGGTCGACCGCCTTGGACAGGGTGTCCCGCAGGTCGGTGTCCGGCTTGCGCACCGCGATCCCGTACGGGTTGGAGGTGGACTGGGCGCCGGTCACCTCGAAGCGGCCGCCGCCGTCGGTGGTCTTGGCCGCGTAGGCGGCCACCGGGAAGTCGTTCAGGCCGGCCGCGGCGGCGCCGGAGGCGACCTCGGCCAGCGCCTTGGCGTCGGTGTCGAACTTGTGCACGGTCAGCTGACGGCCGGTGCGGGCACAGACGGTCACCTGCCGCGTGGCGATGTCGTCCTGGTTGGTGCCCTGCTGGAAGGCGACGGTCTTGCCGCACAGGTCGTCCAGGGTCTTGATCCCCTTGGGATTGCCCTTCGGGACGACGATCGAGGTGCCGGCGATGAAGTAGTCCACGAAGTCCACGCCCGGGTTGACCTGCTTGCCGTTCTCGTCCAGGCCCTCGCGGCGCTGGCGGACGTCGCTGAGCGCGGACATCGCCACGTCGAACTGCTTGCCCTGCAGGTTCGGTATCAGCTTGTCGAAGGGGGTGTCCACGAATTCGATCCGCACGTCGAGGATCCGGCCGAGGGCCGTGGCGAGCTCCGGGTCGAGGCCGGTCGGCTTGCCGTCCTGGCCGCGGAACTCCACCGGCGCGTAGTTGACGTCCATGCCGATGCGCAGCACCCCGGCCGAGCGCTGGGCCTTGGGCAGCTTGGCGCGGATGTCCTTGACCGGGTCGCTCGCGGCGGTCGGCCCGTCACCGCCGCAGCCGGTGAGCAGCAGGGCGCCGGCGACGGCCAGTGCGGCTCCGGCGACGGCCGGACGGCGGACCTGGGGGACATGAGGCATGAGGGCTGCTCCTGTAGGTGGGACGCGCGGTCGCCGGGGTGTCGCGGTGGTGTCCGCCGAATGGCGGACAAGCGATCCTGACATCCCACCCTGCCGGGCCCGGCAGCGGGTGTGTCAGAATTCGGTACCGGGTGACCCCCGAACGCTCGAACCAGACCGACGAGCCCCGACAGGCTCGGGGTGCCCAGGAACGGAAGTCATCACGTGGCTCCGTATCCGGGGTGCCGACTCCCCTCCGGATCTGCGTTCACTCCTGCGGGTGTGCGTGCGTTTACGCCGTTGCCGCCGCCGGAGCCCGTCGCTTCCGACGCCGGGCCCCAGCTGACGCGACAGCGCGGCGATGAACGTCACGTGACGAGGACGAAAAGGCATAGGTGCGATGCCTTTGTCCGACTTACGCTCGGCCCGGTAGCACGACGCGGACAACACAAGACCCCATAAAACCCTCATCCGAGGGCGCCACCCGACGGGCGCCCCGACCCTGACCCCGGGTCCGCTTCGGCGTACCCGGTTTCCGGTTTCCGGCCGGGTCGTCCTGTCGGCCGCGCACCTCGCCAGATCAATGACGAAGAGGTCATCGTGGCAGCGGAGATCATTCACAGCAGCACCCAGGACACCGACGATCCGGTCGACGCCGTTTTCGCGCTCCACCGCGGCGGCAAGATGGAGATCCGGGCGACCGTGCCGGTGCGCGACGCGGACGACCTGTCCCTCGCCTACACCCCCGGTGTCGCCCGGGTCTGCACGGCCATCGCCGAGCAGCCGGAGCTGGTCAACGACTACACCTGGAAGTCCAACACCGTCGCGGTGGTCACCGACGGCACCGCGGTGCTGGGCCTGGGTGACATCGGCCCGGAGGCCTCGCTCCCGGTGATGGAGGGCAAGGCCATCCTGTTCAAGCAGTTCGGCGGCGTGGACGCGGTGCCGATCGCGCTCGCCTGCACCGAGGCCGACGAGATCGTCGAGACCGTGGTCCGGCTGGCGCCGTCCTTCGGCGGCGTCAACCTGGAGGACATCTCCGCCCCCCGCTGCTTCGAGATCGAGCGCCGGCTCCAGGAGGCCCTGGACATCCCGGTCTTCCACGACGACCAGCACGGCACCGCGATCGTCACCACCGCGGCCCTGTGGAACGCGGCCGAGGTGACCGGCCGTGAGATCGGCTCGCTGCGGGCCGTCATCTCCGGCGCCGGCGCGGCCGGCATCGCCATCGCCAAGATGCTGCTGGCGGCGGGCATCGGCGACGTGGCCGTGTGCGACCGCAAGGGCGTGGTGTACGAGGGCCGCGGCGACCTGACGGACGTCAAGGCCGAGATCGCCGAGCTGACCAACCGCACCGGCCTCAAGGGCTCGCTGGCCGACGCGCTGGCCGGCGCCGACGTGTTCATCGGCGTCTCCGGCGGCACCGTGCCGGAGGAGGTCGTGGCGACCATGGCCGAGGGCGCGTTCATCTTCGCGATGGCCAATCCCAACCCGGAGATCCACCCCGAGGTCGCGCACAAGTACGCGGCGGTCGTCGCCACCGGGCGCAGCGACTTCCCGAACCAGATCAACAACGTGCTGGCCTTCCCGGGCATCTTCGCCGGCGCCCTGCAGGTGCGGGCCTCGCGGATCACCGAGGGCATGAAGCTGGCCGCCGCCAAGGCGCTGGCCGGCGTGGTGGCCGACGAGCTGACGCCGCAGAAGGTCATCCCCTCGCCGTTCGACGAGCGGGTCGCCCCGGCGGTCAGCAAGGCGGTGGCCGAGGCCGCCCGCGCCGAGGGCGTGGCGCGGATCTGACGATCTGACGAACCCTGCCCCGGACGAGGGGAGTCTGCCCCCGGGCCTCCGGGCGAGCGGGGGAATCAGGGGGCAGTCACAGCCTGAGGCCGGGACACGCGTCACACCCACGCGTGGTTCCCGGCCTCGGCCGTCCCGGCTATCGTCCGGGACATGTTTGCTGCCTACGCCGCACGTATCGATGCCGACGACCCGCTCAGCGGGCTGGAGTTGGGTGAACTCCCCGAGCCGCAGGCCCGCCCCGGGTGGAGCGTGGTCACGGTCAAGGCCGCCAGCCTCAACCACCACGACCTGTGGTCGCTGCGCGGGGTCGGCCTGCCCGCCGAGAAGCTGCCGATGATCCTCGGGTGCGACGCCGCCGGGGTCGACGAGGACGGCAACGAGGTGGTCATCCACTCGGTGATCGGCCAGACCGGCCACGGGGTGGGCCCGAACGAGCCCCGGTCCATCCTGACCGAGCGCTACCAGGGCACCTTCGCCCAGCAGGTGGCCGTGCCCACCTGGAACCTGCTGCCCAAGCCCGCCGAGCTGAGCTTCGAGGAGGCCGCCTGCCTGCCCACGGCCTGGCTGACGGCCTACCGGATGCTGTTCACCAACGCCGGGGTCAGGCCCGGCGACACCGTTCTGGTGCAGGGGGCCGGCGGCGGGGTGGCGACCGCGCTGATCGTCCTCGGCAAGGCGGCCGGCCTGCGGGTGTGGGTCACCGGCCGGGACGAGGCCAAGCGCCGCCGGGCGGTCGAGCTCGGCGCGGACGCGGCCTTCGAGAGCGGCGCCCGGCTGCCCGCCCGGGTGGACGCGGTGATGGAGACGGTCGGCGCCGCGACCTGGTCGCACTCGGTGAAGTCGCTGCGCCCGGGCGGCACCATCGTCATCTCGGGTGCCACCTCCGGCCCCAACCCGAGTGCCACCGAGCTCAACCGGATCTTCTTCCTGGAGCTCAAGGTGGTCGGCTCGACCATGGGCACCAAGGAGGAGCTGGCCGGGCTGCTGTCGCTGTGCGCGACCGCCGGCGTCCGTCCGGTGATCGACTCGGTGCTGCCGCTGTCCGAGGCCCGGGAGGGCTTCGCCCGGCTGGCCAAGGGCGACGTCTTCGGCAAGATCGTGCTCAACCCCTGATTCACGGCGTCCTTGAGTGCGGCGGGCCCGGCGCCCCTCGAACGGGGCACCGGGCCGAAGCCGTCGGGGGGCCGGCGACTTGTCGGGGCCGGCGGCTCAGCCGAGCAGCCGCTTCAGCCGCTCGCCGGCCGTGCCCAGTACCGAGCGGGCCTCGGCCAGCTCGTCGGCGCTCACCCCGCCGTCCCGGGCCGCGTCGCGGACCTGGTCGCGGAAGCGGTCGAGCAGCCGCTCCAGTTCGCGGGCCGGGTCCTCGGCCGGGTCGGTGCGCGCCCACGACGGCAGGTCGGCGGGGGCGGTGGCGCCGTCCTTGTCCAGGTCGATCCGGGTCACCGTGATCTTCTCGGCCGGCTCGTCCGCGGGCTGGCCCCAGCGGGCCGCGTCGGCCAGTCCGGCCAGGCCCTTGGTCAGCTCGGACAGGCCCTCGGCCAGCCCGGTCGGCCAGTCGCCCTTCGCGGCGTGCTCGCGCACCTGCTGCTCGACCCGGCGCTTGATCCGCAGCGCCTCCTGCTGGGCGGCGGTGCGGGAGGCCTTGGCCTGTTCGCGCAGCCGGCGGGACTCCTCCTCGGCGGCCTTCGCCTTGGCCTTGGCGGCCTTCTCCTGCTCCCGGGCGCGCTTGGCCTGCTCCTTGGCCTGCCGCTTGAACTGGGCGAACTCCTCCTTGGCGCGCTGCCAGGACTCGTTGTCGCTCCAGGGCCCGGCCCACGGGTCGCCGCCGCCCTCGGCGCGGTCCGGCCGGGGGGCCTGCTTGGCGGCCTGCCACAGCTCCTCGCGCAGGTCCTTGGCGCTGTCCCGGACGTCCTCCCGGATCGCCCCGGCGAGCTGCGCCACGGAGTCGTGGATCTCCAGCTCCAGCTCGTCCAACTCGCCCTGGCGGGCTTCGAGTTCCGCGCGCCCGGCGTCGGTCAGCCGGTAGACCTTGCGGCCGCCCTCGGAGCTGTGGCTGACCAGGCCCTCCTGCTCCAGCTTGGCCAGGCGCGGGTAGACCGTGCCGGCGGAGGGCGCGTACAGGCCCTGGAAGCGCTCCTCCAGCAGGCGGATCACCTCGTAGCCGTGCCGCGGGGCCTCGTCCAGCAGCTTCAGCAGGTAGAGCCGGAGCCGGCCGTGGCCGAACACGGGGGTCATCTCAGGCCTCCTTGGTGAGGTCGGGCCCCGCGGGCGCGTCGGAGCCGGGGGCGGCCGGGAGCTCCTTGACCACCGCCGGGGTGTCGTCCTCGGGCTCGGGGCGGCGCAGCACGGTGACCGCGCCGGAGACGGTGGTGACGTTGAGGCTGCCGCGGCCCTCGCCGAGCTGGCCGGAGATCTTCTTGGCGCCCCAGGTGCTGCTCATCTTGAGCTCGTCGAAGGTGCTGGAGACCTCGCCGCTGGTGGAGCCGGCCTCGACGGTGGCGTCGGCCAGCGAGGGGATGCGGACCACGACCGCGCCGCTGACGGTGTTGACCTTGACGTCGGTCTCGCCCGCCACGTCGAGGTCCAGGGTGACGGCGCCGGTGACGGTGTTGGCCTGGACCTTGTCGGCGGTGCCGGCGATCACGGTGAGCTGTCCGGAGACGCTGTTGACCTTGAGCCGGCCGCCCACCGCCTGGGCGTCCACGTCGCCGGTGACGGTGCTGGCGTCGATCCGGCCGGTCAGAGCGGCCAGGGTGGTGTCGCCGCTGGCGCTCTGCACCGAGACGTGGCCGTCGATGCCGGTGACGCTGGCGTCGGCGGAGACGGTGCCGAGCTTGACGTCGGTGCCGGCCGGGACGGTCAGGGTGACCGCGACGGAGCGCTTGCGCTTGAAGGAGTCGAAGAAGTTGCGGACCGAGCCGATCGACTTGATCCAGTCGCCGAACTCGCTCCAGCTGTTGATGTCCTTGTAGGTGACCGTCAGGACGCCGTCCACCAGGGTCACGTGCAGGGGCTCGCCCTTGAGCTCCGTGACCTCCAGCAGGGCCGGGCCCTCGGCCGCGACCACGTTCACCGAGCCGTCGATGACGCGCACGTGCAACGCGCGGACCGCGTCCTCGAAGGTGGTCCTGCCAGGCCCCTCGATCGTCCACTGGCTCATCTCTGCCGCCTCCCGTTCGCTGATCGCGATGTATCGCGTTCTCTCTTAAAGACGATATATCGCGTGCCGGGAAAAGCAAGCGGTTCCGCCCCGAACCCGCCCCGGAGGAATCCCGGAGCCCACCCCGAGGCCTCCCCTACGGGGCGGCGCTCCCTCGAAGACGTGCGAGGGGCCCGGGAGGCAACGCCTCCCGGGCCCCTCGTCCGGCGGTCACCGGGTCACTCGTCGTCGTCCTCGTCGTCGAGCCGGGCCAGCCAGGTGGCCAGCCGCTCGACCGGGATCTCGAAGTCCGGGTTGAGGTCGACGAACTCGCGCAGGCGCTCGGCCAGCCACTCGAAGGTGACCTCCTCGTCGCCGCGCCGGTTCTCCAGCTCCTCGATGCCTCGGTCGGTGAAGTACACGGTTCGCTCCGGTCCGATGGGAATTGACCTGGTCAGGATAGACGGGGCCGGTCAGCCGTTGTAGCGGTAGTAGCTCAGGGAGACGCGGACGGCGTCGCTGCCCGCCTCGTGGCTGACCATCTTGACGATCGCGATGCTGCGGTCCTGCCGGTTGCGGACGCAGAAGACCCGCCCGGGCGGGACGTCCGCCCAGGTGAGCTTGGCCGTGGGGTTCTGGTCGATGGCCGCGGAGCACTGCTCGGGAGTGAGCGAGCCGTCCCGGCTGATGTACCGGTCGTAGTCGGTGTCGATCCGCGGGCCGCTGGTGTCCGGGTCCATGAAGGTGACGGACGTCCCGGACGGGCTCACCTTGCCGGTCGCGAGCTCGAAGCCGTAGTCGCGGCCCGGCGAGCCCAGCTCCCGGTCGGTGTAGACCGCGACGTACGTGCCGCCGGGCAGCGGGGTGCCGGTGCCGCTCGGGGAGGTGCCGCCGGTCGGGGCCGCGGTCGGACGGCCGGACGACCTGCCCGGGCTGGGCGTGGCGGCCGGCGGCACCGGGTCGGAGGTCTGGGTGACGGTGACCGCGGGGGCCGGGCCGGTGCTCGCGGTCGGCTTCTTGCCGTCGTCCAGCTTCTTCATCAGCACCACGCCGCCCGCCGTGCCACCGACGGCCATTACCAGGGCGACGGTCAGCAGCACCTTCCAGGACACCCCGCCCTTGCGCTTGGGCTCCGGCTCGGGCGTCGGGGCGCTCGTCACCACCGGGCCGGGCGGCGGGGTGTTGAAGGACGGCGGCTCCGGCTGGAGCTGGACGGTCGGCGGGGCGGGCAGTACCGGGGCGGTCGGCGTCTCGGTGGGCGGCTGCGGGGCGCCGTACGCGCCGAGCGGCGGCGGCGTGAAGCCCTGCGGCGGGGTGGCCGGCTGCTGCGGCGGCTGGGTCACGGCGGTGGCCGGGTGGGCCGGCGCGGTGGCCGGCTGCGGGGGAGCGGCCGGGGCCGGCGGGGCGGTGGGCGCGGCCGGCAACGGGGTCGGCGGCGTCCTGGGCAGGTCGGAGCGACGGGTGATCTCGGTGTTGACCTGCCGGGGCAGCCAGTCCTCGCCGAACCGCAGCTGGCCGCCGACCTCCGGATGGTTGCGGGCGGCCTGGATGATCTCGGCGGGCTTGGGACGGTCCTCCGGGGACTTCGCCAGGCAGCGCTGGATCAGCTCGCGCAGGTCCGCCGGGACGGCCGACAGGTCCGGATCCTCGTGCACCACCCGGTAGAGCACCGCGGTGTCCGGCCCGTCGCCGAACGGCGCGTTGCCCCCGGCCACGTATGCGGCCAGCGCGCCGAGCGCGAACACGTCGGTGGCCGGGGTGACGGCACGGCCCTGGGCCTGCTCGGGGGCCATGAAGGCGGGGGAGCCGATCCGGTAGCCGGTGCCGGTGAGCGCGGTGGCGTCGGCGGCCCGGGCGATGCCGAAGTCGATCACCCGCGGGCCGTCCCCGGCGACCAGCACGTTGGCGGGCTTGAGGTCGCGGTGGACCACCTCGACGCTGTGGATCGCCTGCAGCGCCTCGGCGATGCCGCCCATCAGCAGCAGCACGGTGCGCACCGGCAGTGCGCCGTGCTCCCGCACCACCTGCTGCAGGGACGGGCCCGGGACGTACGCGGTGACCAGCCAGGGGGAGTCCGAGTCCAGGCCGCCGGAGTCGATCACCTGCGCGGTGTACAGCCCGTGGATCCGCTGGGCGTTGCTGACCTCCTGGGCGAAGCGGCGGCGGAACTCGCCGTCCTCGGCGAACTCGGGGCGGACCACCTTGAGCGCCACCGGGCGCCCGCCCGGGGTGTACGAGAGGTAGACCCGGCCCATGCCGCCGGCGCCGAGCCGGGCGAACAGCCGGTAGCCGCCGACCTGCGGGGGGTCGTCGGGGAGGAGTGGCTGGAAGACCGGAGGGAGCTTGCCGGGGTGCGGCGTGTCGGCGGTCATGCGGTGATCCCCCTGGGAGTGCGGTGAGGTCGTTCGGCCGGGGCCGCAGGCGCGATGACGGGCGCCGGGCGGCGATCTGGCGAGGCATAACCTACCGATCCGTCAGGAATCCGCGCAGGCCGGTCCCCGATTGGTTGCAGAGCTGCGACCTTGGCGTGAACAGGAACGCCCGCGGCCCCCGTCTCCCTGGTCGGGAGTCGGGGGCCGCGGGCGTATCAGCGGGGCGGGCCTCAGCGCGTCAGAGCGCGAAGACCTCCTCGATCAGCGCCTGCTGCTCGGCGGCGTGCCGCTTGGCCGAGCCGACCGCCGGGGACGAGGCCGTGGTGCGGGCGACGCGGCGCAGGCGGGAGCCGCCGGCGCTGCGGCCGATGACGACCTGCAGGTGGTCGACCAGGTTCATCGCGATGAACGGCCAGGCACCCTGGTTGTCCGGCTCCTCCTGCGCCCAGACGAACTGGACGTTGTCGCCGTAACGGGCCAGCTCCTCCTGGAGCTCGGCCACCGGCAGCGGGTAGAGCCGCTCGACCCGGACGATCGCGGTGTCGGTGACGCCGCGCTCGGCGCGGGCGGCCTCCAGGTCGTAGTAGAACTTGCCGGCGGTGATGATCACCTTGCGGACCTGCGCCGGGTCGACGGTGGTGTCGCCGATGACCGGGCGGAACGAGCCGGACAGGAACTCCTCGGTCGCACTCGCCGCGGCCTTCAGACGCAGCATCGACTTCGGGGTGAAGACGACCAGCGGCTTGTGGTGCGGGTTGTGCGCCTGCCAGCGCAGCAGGTGGAAGTAGTTCGACGGCAGGGTCGGCATCGCGACCGTCATGTTGTTCTGCGCGCACAGCTGGAGGAAGCGCTCCGGGCGGGCGGACGAGTGGTCCGGGCCCTGGCCCTCGTAGCCGTGCGGCAGCAGCAGGGTGACGCCGGAGTGCTGGCCCCACTTCTGCTCGGCGGAGGCGATGTACTCGTCCACCATGGTCTGCGCGCCGTTGACGAAGTCGCCGAACTGCGCCTCCCACATGACCAGCGCGTTCGGGCGGGTCAGCGAGTAGCCGTACTCGAAGCCCATGGCCGCGTACTCCGACAGCAGGCTGTCGTAGACGGTGTAGCGGGCCTGGTCCTCGGTGAGGTACTGCAGTGGGGTGTAGTCCTCGCCCGTCTTGCGGTCGATCAGGACGGCGTGCCGCTGGCCGAAGGTGCCGCGGCGGCTGTCCTGGCCGGCCAGGCGGACCGGGTGGCCCTCCATGAGCAGCGAGCCGATGGCGAGGGTCTCGCCCATCGCCCAGTCGATGGTGTTGTCCTCGACCGAGGCGGCGCGGCGCTGCAGCTGCGGCAGCAGACGCGGGTGGACGGTCAGCCAGTCCGGGTGGTTGACCTGCGAGGCGGCGATCCGCTTGACCATCTCCTGGGAGATGCCGGTCTGGATGGAGACCGGGAAGTCGGCGACCGGCTTGCCGGTGGTGGTGTCGGCCGGCGCCTGGGCCGCGTCGCGGACCTCGGCGAAGACCTTCTCCAGCTGGCCCTGGAAGTCCTGGAGCGCCTGCTCCGCCTCTTCCATGGTGATGTCGCCGCGACCGATCAGGCCCTCGGTGTACAGCTTGCGCACCGAGCGCTTCTTGTCGATCAGGTCGTACATCAGCGGCTGGGTGAACGACGGGTTGTCGGCCTCGTTGTGACCGCGGCGGCGGTAGCAGATGAGGTCGATCACCACGTCCTTGTGGAACTCCTGGCGGAACTCGAAGGCGAGCCGCGCGACGCGGACCACGGCCTCCGGGTCGTCGCCGTTCACGTGGAAGATCGGGGCCTCGATCATGCGGGCCACGTCGGTGCAGTACATCGAGGAGCGCGAGGACGCCGGGGCGGCGGTGAAGCCGACCTGGTTGTTCACCACGACGTGCACGGTGCCGCCGGTGCGGTAGCCGCGCAGCTGCGACATGTTCAGGGTCTCCGCGACGACGCCCTGGCCGGCGAAGGCCGCGTCACCGTGGATCTGGATCGGCAGCACCGGGAAGGTGGTGCCGCCCTGGTCCAGGATGTCCTGCTTGGCGCGGGCGATGCCCTCGACGACCGGGTCCACGGCCTCCAGGTGGGAGGGGTTCGCGGCGAGCGAGACCTTGATGGTCTCGCCGTCCAGGCCGGTGAAGGTGCCCTCGGCGCCCAGGTGGTACTTGACGTCGCCGGAGCCGTGCATCGACTTCGGGTCGAGGTTGCCCTCGAACTCGCCGAAGATCTTGCCGTACGGCTTGCCGACGATGTTGGCCAGCACGTTCAGGCGGCCGCGGTGGGCCATGCCGATGACGGCCTCGTCGAGGCGGTGCTCGGCGGCGGAGTCGATGGTCGCGTCCAGCAGCGCGATCAGCGACTCACCGCCCTCCAGCGAGAAGCGCTTCTGACCGACGTACTTGGTCTGCAGGAAGGTCTCGAAGGCCTCGGCGGAGTTCAGGCGGCGGAGGATCCGCAGCTGCTCCTCGCGCTCGGGCTTCGCGTACGGCTTCTCCAGGCGCTCCTGCAGCCACTTGCGCTGCTTCGGGTCCTGGATGTGCATGTACTCGATGCCGACGGTGCGGCAGTAGGTGTTGCGCAGCAGGCCGAGGATGTCGCGGAGCTTCATCATCTTCTGGCCGCCGAAGCCGCCGACCGCGAACTCGCGCTCCAGGTCCCACAGGGTGAGGCCGTGCTGGACGACGTCCAGGTCGGGGTGCTTGCGCTGCTTGTACTCCAGCGGGTCGGTGTCGGCCATCAGGTGGCCGCGGACCCGGTAGGAGTGGATCAGCTCCATGACGCGGGCGGTCTTGTTGACCTCGTCGTCGTGGGTGGTGGCGACGTCGGTGGCCCAGCGGACCGGCTCGTACGGGATCCGCAGCGACTCGAAGATCTCGTCGTAGAAGCCGTTCTCGCCGAGCAGCAGGCGGTGGATCTCGCGCAGGAACTCGCCGGAGGCCGCGCCCTGGATGACGCGGTGGTCGTAGGTCGAGGTCAGCGTCATGATCTTGGAGACGCCGAGGCGGGCCAGGGTCTCCGGGGCGGAGCCCTGGAACTCGGCCGGGTACTCCATGGCGCCGACACCGACGATGGTGCCCTGGTTCTGCATCAGGCGCGGCACGGAGTGCACGGTGCCGATGCCGCCGGGGTTGGTCAGCGAGACCGTGACGCCGGTGAAGTCGTCCATGGTCAGCTTGTTGGCGCGGGCCCGGCGGACGATGTCCTCGTAGGCCTGCCAGAAGCCGAAGAAGTCGAGGGTCTCGGCCTTCTTGATGGCCGCGACGACGAGCTGGCGGTCGCCGTTCGGCTTGACCAGGTCGATGGCCAGGCCCAGGTTGACGTGCTCGGGCTTGACCAGGAAGGCCTTGCCGTCCTCCACCTTGTAGCTGTGGTTCATGCCCGGGGCGGCCTTGATGGCCTGGACCAGGGCGTAACCGATCAGGTGGGTGAAGGAGACCTTGCCGCCACGGGCGCGCTGCAGGTGGTTGTTGATGACGATGCGGTTGTCGATCAACAGCTTCGCCGGGACGGCGCGGACCGAGGTCGCGGTCGGCACCTCCAGCGAGGCGTCCATGTTGGTGGCGACGGCCTTCGCCGGGCCACGCAGCTGGACCAGCTCGGGGCCGGCCGGGGCGGCGGCCGGGGCCGGGGCAGCGGCGGCGGCCTTGGGGGCCGGGGGCGCGGCGGGTGCGGCGGCGAGCGGAGCGGCGGCCGGGGCCGGAGCGGCCGGAGCGGCGGGCGCGGCCGGAGCAGCAGCAGCGGCGGGCGCGGGGGCAGCGGCAGGGGTCGGCGTGGGGCCGGCCTGGGTCGCGGCCTGGGTCACTGGGGTCACCTCGGTACCGGGCTTGTAGTCGGCGAAAAAGTCCCACCAGGCTCGGTCGACCGAGTTCGGGTCCTGGAGGTACTGCTGGTAGATCTCATCGACGAGCCACTCATTGGGACCGAAGCCAGTGGAGCTTGCCGAGCTGTTGGGGGTTTCAGGGGACTGTGGCGACACGGCGGCAACCGCCCTCTTCCGCTTCCTTTTGGGATGTTTGGACAGCGGGGATTAAGGCTACGCCCCTGACCAGTGATCGCGCAGTCTCCGGGCCCCAGGCGTCGCCCAGATCACAGTCCTGACCTGCGGATTGGCTGAAAAAGTACGTTAGAAAGCCGTATCTGAGGGGAACCGATCGGGCCCGATCGCCCCCTATATATGGGCGAAACCGGACAAAATCCTGGCCGGATCGTCCGGCGATCTTCGTGTGGGTCTGTGTCGGATCTGTGACAAATGTCCCGGACCGCTCAGCGCTGCCCGGGCAGCCGGACCTCGATCCGGCAGCCGCTCGGGGACTCGGCCACGGCGATCCGCCCGCCGTGCAGGTCGACCGCCCAGCGGGCGATGGCCAGGCCCAGCCCGGTGCCGCCGTCCGCGCCCGCTCCGGAGGCGGTGGCGGTGCCGCTGCGGCTGAACCGCTCGAAGACCCGGGTGCGGTCGGCCGGCGGGATGCCGGGACCCTCGTCCTGGACCTCCAGCAGCAGGCCGCCCTCCTCGCCCTCGTGCCGGGCGCGCACGGTCACCGTGCCACCGGGCGGGGAGTGCTTGCAGGCGTTGTCGACCAGGTTGGCGACCACCTGGTGGAGCCGTTCCGGGTCCGCCACGGCGGTCAGGCCGGCCGGGTTGACCTCCAGGGCCAGCCGGACGTCGCCGCGTCTGGAGAAGGCGCCGCCGGCCGTCGCGCCGTCCACGGTGACCCCGCGCAGCACGCCGTCCAGGAACTCGCGCACCTCGAAGGGGCGGGCGTCCAGGTCGACCACGCCGTCGTCGATCTTGGAGAGGTCCAGCAGGTGGGTGACCAGGCGGCCGAGCCGCTCGGTCTGCTCCAGCGCGGCCCCCAGGGTCGCCGGATTGGGCTGGACGACGCCGTCCACGACGTTCTCCAGCACGGCGCGCAGCGCGGCGATGGGCGTGCGCAGCTCGTGCGAGACGTTGGCGACCAGCTCGCGGCGGTGCCGGTCGGCGGCCTGCAGGTCGGCGGCCATGGCGTTGAAGGCGGCCGCCAGCTCGCCGATCTCGTCGCGCGAGTTCACCTCGACCCGGCGGCTGTAGTCGCCGGAGGCCATCGCGCGGGCGGCGTCCGTCATCTCGCGCAGGGGGGCGGTCAGCCCGTGCGCGAGGAACTGCATGAACAGCAGCGAGGCGATCATGGAGAAGATCATGATGATCCGGATCTGGGTCTCGGACCGGATCGCCACGACCACCATCCCGGTGGCCAGGAACACGGAGACGATCACCAGCAGGGCGAGCTTGCCCTTGATCGAGCGGACCGGGTCGAGCGGGCGGATGTCGGCCCAGACCCGGCGGGCGGCGCGGGCGGCCAGCGTCGGCGGGCGCGCGCCGTCGGCGTCCCCGTTGCGTTGCTGTGGAAAGGTCATTGGTCCCTTGTGATCCCCGCGCGGTGGCACGGCGGTCTCGGGACGCGGGCCCCCCGGTGGCCCGTCGCCCGAAGCTCCCGCCGTCAGGAGAGCGGGGCCTCCAGTGCGTAACCGACGCCGTGGACGGTACGGATCCAGCTGGCGCCGATCTTGCGTCGCAGCGCCTTGACGTGGCTGTCGACGGTGCGGGTGCCGGACGCGTCGGTCCAGTCCCACACCTCGGCCAGCAGCTGCTCGCGGGTGAGCACCGCGCGCGGCTGGGCGGCCAGGCAGGCGAGCAGGTCGAACTCGGTCGGCGTCAGGTGGACGTCGCCCGAGGCCAGCCGGACCCGGCGCTGCACGTGGTCGATCTCCAGCTCGCCGAAGCGCAGGCTGCCGAGCGCGGGCGTGCGGGCGGCCTGCTGGGCGCGCTCGACGCGGCGCAGCAGCACGTTGACCCGGGCGGCCAGTTCGCGCATCGAGAACGGTTTGGTCATGTAGTCGTCGGCACCGACGCCGAGGCCGACCAGCAGGTCCGTCTCGTCGTCGCGCGCGGTCAGCATCAGCACCGGCACCGGACGCTGCGCCTGGATCCGGCGGCACACCTCCAGGCCGTCGAAGCCGGGCAGCATGATGTCCAGGACCACCAGGTCCGGCTGCCAGGTGTGGAAGCCGTCCACCGCGCCCGGACCGTCGTGGGCCACGGCGACCTTGAAGCCCTCCGCACCCAGCCGGGCCGCGATCGACTCCGCGATCGTGGGCTCGTCCTCCACCACCAGCACTCTGCGCTGGCTGCTCACCGTGCCGCCGGCGTTGTGGTTGTCCTGCTGAATTTCTGTCACGGTCACGCCACCGCCCCCAGGGCTGCGGGCCGGCCACCTGTGGGGATGGCGGGGCTCCGCTCGTAGTCTTGTTCCGTCGTGGACTGTGCCGGGTCCGCCGTCCCGTCGCGCGCCCAGGAGAGCGGAGGACGGGTGGTTCCCCGTCCACGTCTCCCACGCACATCGCAGCGTACGGACAGCGGATGCTTTCCGGCAGGTGGACCGGACGTTTCCGGCCCGTGGGCCGGCTGTCCGGCCGCCCGTGGGCCCACTGCACGAGTGGGCACGGGCCGATACCTTACCCGGCGAATTTTCACTGCGTAACGGTACGTATGCAGTCGAGTTGACGCCAAGTCGCCGGTCAGAGGCCCTACTGACGCGTCAATCGGAAGAAGGTCTGGACCAATACCGGTGATCCGGCCGGTCCGCGGGGCGACGGTCTTCACGGGCTTTTCTCAGCTGCCTCTCAGAACCTCGACGTACCGTGGCCACGACAACGCTCCGCCGGGTGGAATCAGGGCTCCGCGCCGGTGCGTTGGGCTGCGGCGAGGACCGACGGCCGCGGGTGTGGAGCGGAGGCGGCATGGCTGGACTGCGGCGCGACGCCGACGGGAGCCCGGCCGCGCGGGTGCCGTACGGAATGCTCCGCCACGGGCTGCGCACCGGCGTCTTCGAGTGGCTGCTGGAACGGGTTCCGACACCTCGGCGCAACCCCTTCACGCTCGGATATCTCGCTGTGGTCGGCGCCACCACGACCTTCGCCACGTTCGCCGATCCGGAACTCGTCCAGCGGCTGCGGGAGGCCTCCAGTTCGGACGGCCACAACCTGCTCCAGCATCCTTTGCGCGCTCTCGTGCTGAGTGGGTTCTGGGTCGCCGGGAACGTGTGGATGCCGTACCTGTGGGGCTTCGCCCTCACCCTCGCTCCGCTGGAGCGCAGGGTCGGACCGGCCCGGGCGGCGGCGGTGTTCGCGATCGGGCACGTGTCCGCGACGCTGCTCTCCCAGGGGGTGGTGATCACCGCGGTGGAGACCGGGCGGATGGCGCCCGAGGCGATGGACTACCTGGACATCGGGGTCAGCTACGGCGTGCTCGCCTGCCTGGGCGCGGTGGCCGGGCTGCTGCCCCGGCGTGGGCGGCTGCTGGCGCTGGGCGGCGCCGGGCTGATGATCGCCCAGCAGATCGCCACCGAGAAGGACGTGGTCACGGCCGTGGGTCACCCGGCCGCGGTGCTCGCCGGAGTGGCGCTGTGGGGCTGGCTGCGCGGGACCGGGCGGCGCCCGCCCCGGCCGCGCCGGCGCTCGGCGACGGTCCCGGCGGCCGGGCCGGCCCCCGCCGCGGTGCGCGCCGGCGCGCGGCCGTCCGCCGCGCGCTGACCGGCCGGCCCTCCGTTGGCTCTCCTTTCCCCGCGTTTTTGACGGTGCCGTCCGCCGGTCCGTCCCGCAGCTCCCCGTTCGCTCATGGCGAACAAGGTGCCGGGAACATTCGGCGGTCGTGAAGCCTTAGTCAGGTCGACTCAAGTTCGCTGACTGGGGAGAGATCATGGCATCGACGTCCGCTCCGCTCACCCTGCCCGTACTGCCGCTCGACGACGAGGTCGTCCTTCCGGGCATGGTCGTCCCGCTGGACCTGAAGGACGCCGAGGTGCGCGCCGCCGTCGAGGCCGCCCGCGCCGCGGCCACCGGCTCCGGCAAGCCGCAGGTCCTGCTGGTCCCGCGGGTGGACGGCTCGTACGCGGCGGCCGGCACGCTGGCGACCGTGGAGCAGGTCGGCCGCCTGGCGGACGGCCCCAATACCGTCGGGCAGCCGGTGGCGCTGGTGCGCGCCGTGCGCCGGGTCCGGATCGGGGTCGGCACCACCGGCCCCGGCGCCGCCCTCTGGGTGGAGACCACGCCGTTCCGGGAGTCCTCGGTCGGCACGCCGGTGGCCGGGCGGGCCGCCGAGCTCGTCAAGGAGTACAAGGCGCTGTCCACCCAGTGGCTGCGCAAGCGCGGCGCCTGGCAGATCGTCGACCGGGTGGCCCAGATCGAGGGCGTCGGCGAACTCGCCGACAACATCGGCTACGCGCCCTTCGTCACTGCCGAGCAGAAGCTCAAGGTGCTGCTGGAGGCCGACCAGGTCGCCCGCCTGGAGTACGCGCTGACCCTGCTGCGCGACCACCTCGCCGAGGAGGAGGTCAACGACACCATCCGCAAGGACGTCGAGGAGGGCGTGGCCAAGCAGCAGAAGGAGTTCCTGCTCCGCCGCCAGCTGGAGGCCGTCCGCAAGGAGCTGGCCGAGCTGAACGGCGACCCGGCCGACGAGGAGGGCGACTACCGCGCCCGGGTCGAGGCCGCCGACCTGCCCGAGAAGGTGCGCGAGGCGGCGCTCAAGGAGGTCGACAAGCTGGAGCGCGCGTCCGACCAGTCCCCCGAGGGCTCGTGGATCCGCACCTGGCTGGACACCGTCCTGGAGCTGCCCTGGAACGAGCGCACCGAGGACGTGTACGACATCCCCGGCGCCCGCGCCGTGCTGGACGCCGACCACGCTGGGCTGACCGACGTCAAGGACCGGATCGTCGAGTACCTGGCCGTTCGCAAGCGCCGCTCCGACCAGGGGCTCGGGCTGGTCGGCGGCCGCCGGGGCGGCGCGGTGCTCGCCCTGGTCGGGCCCCCCGGGGTCGGAAAGACGTCCCTCGGGGAATCGGTGGCCCGCGCCATGGGCCGCAAGTTCGTCCGGGTCGCGCTCGGCGGCGTCCGGGACGAGGCCGAGATCCGCGGCCACCGGCGCACCTACGTCGGCGCGCTGCCCGGCCGGCTGGTGCGGGCGATCAAGGAGGCCGGCTCGATGAACCCGGTCGTCCTGCTCGACGAGATCGACAAGGTCGGCTCCGACTACCGGGGCGACCCGGCCGCCGCCCTGCTGGAGGTGCTGGACCCGGCGCAGAACCACACCTTCCGGGACCACTACCTGGAGGTCGAGCTCGACCTCTCCGACGTCGTCTTCCTCGCCACCGCCAACGTGCTGGAGGCCATCCCCGAGCCGCTGCTCGACCGGATGGAGCTGGTCCGGCTCGACGGCTACACCGAGGACGAGAAGGTCGTCATCGCCCGCGACCACCTGCTCCCGCGCCAGCTGGAGAGGGCCGGCCTCGGCGACGGGCAGGTCAGCGTGGACGAGGAGGCGCTGCGCAGGCTCGCCGGGGAGTACACCCGGGAGGCGGGCGTGCGCACCCTGGAGCGCTCGATCGCCAGGGTGCTGCGCAAGATCGCCGCACAGGCCGAGCTGGGCGAGCGCGAGCTGCCCGCCACGGTCGGCGCGGAGGACCTGCGCGCCCTGATCGGCCGACCGCACCACGTGCCGGAGTCCGCCCAGGAGCCCGCCGAGCGGCGCACCGCCGTGCCCGGCGTGGCCACCGGCCTCGCGGTCACCGGCGCCGGCGGCGACGTCCTCTACATCGAGGCCTCGCTGGCCGACGCCGAGACCGGCGGCACCGGGCTGACGCTGACCGGGCAGCTGGGCGACGTGATGAAGGAGTCCGCGCACATCGCGCTCTCCTTCCTGCGCTCGCGCGGGGCCGAGCTGGAACTGCCGGTCACCTCGCTGCGCGACCGCGGCGTCCACCTGCACGTCCCGGCCGGGGCCGTCCCCAAGGACGGACCGAGCGCCGGCATCACCATGACCACGGCGCTGGCCTCGCTGCTCTCCGGCCGCAAGGTGCGCACCGACGTGGCGATGACGGGCGAGGTGTCGCTGACCGGGCGGGTGCTGCCGATCGGCGGGGTGAAGCAGAAGCTGCTCGCCGCCGCCTGGGCCGGGGTCACCACGGTGATCATCCCCAAGCGCAACGAGGCCGACCTGGACGACGTCCCGGCCGAGGTGCTGGAGCGGCTCACCGTCCACCCGGTGTCGGACGTGCGGGAGGTGCTGGAGCTGGCCCTGGAGCCGGCCGAGGTGCTGGTCGCCGCCGCGGCGTAGCGGTCGCCAGGGCCGACGGCATCCCCGCGTGCCACACTGCGGAGATGCCGTCCCCCACGCAGCGCGTCCTGGCCCGGGTGCCGGCCCGGCTGCGCCCGCCCCTGGTACGGCACCGCCGACTGGTGAAGTTCCTGTTGGTCGGCGGCGGCTGCTTCGTGCTCACCGTGGTGATCGACTTCGGGCTCAAGTTCACCGTCCTGGAGCACAAGCCGGTGGTCGCGCTGACGGTGGCGACGGTGATCGCCACCGTCGTCTCCTACGTGCTCAACCTGCGCTGGGCCTTCCGCACCGCCGGACGCGGGCGGGAGGCCCTGCTGTTCTTCCTGGTCAGCGCGGTGGCGATCGGCGTCAACGACGCCCCGCTGGCGCTCTCCCGGTACGCCCTGGACCTGCGCGAGCCGTACGTCGACCCGCTCACCCAGGAGTTCGCCGACTTCCTCAGCGGGATGGTCGTCGGGACCTTCGTCGCGATGCTGTTCCGCTTCTGGGCGGTGCGGCGGTGGGTCTTCACCGGCCCCGCCGAGCGGGCGCGGCCGGGTTACGCTGCACCCGAGATGCCACGGGATGTCTCGTAAGACCGTGAGGTGAGAGTTATGCGCGGCGAGCCGGACGGCGTCCGGACCGGGCCCGCCAGCCAGCAGGGGATGCGCCGGGCCAACCTGGCCCTGGTGCTCGGGGTGATCGCGCGCGGCCCGCGCTCGCGCGCCGAGGTGGCCGCCGAGACCGGGCTGACCAGGGCCGCGGTCTCCTCGCTCGCCGAACAGCTGATCTCCGCCGGCCTGGTGGTCGAGGAGGGCCCCGCCGCGCCCAGCGGCAAGGTCGGCCGACCCGGCACCGCCCTCGGGCTCAACCCGCTCGGGCCCGGCGGCCTCGGCGCCGAGATCGGCGTCCGCCACCTGGGCGCCTGCGTGGTCGACCTGCGCGGGGAGGTCCGGGCCTGGCGGCGCCAGGAGGTCGTCAACCGTGGCCGGCAGCCCGCCGCCGTGATGGCCGACCTCGCCCGGCTGGTGCGCTCCGCCGTCGCCGAGTCGGGCCTGCGCCCGGCCGGACTGACCCTGGCCGTGCCCGGACTGGTCGGCGCCAGCGGGGTGCTCCAGCGGGCCGCCAACCTCGGCTGGCAGGACGTCCCGCTGGCCCCCGAACTGCGCCCGGCGCTGCGCAACGCCGGGGACCACCTGGCCGAGCTGCCGGTCCAGGCGGACAACGAGGCCAACCTCGGCGGACTGGCCGAACGGTGGCTGGACGAGGGCCCGGAGGACTTCCTCTACATCTCCGCCGAGGCCGGGGTCGGCGCGGCGATCGTGGTCGGCGGCCGGCTGCTGCGCGGCGCGCGCGGCTACGCGGGCGAGTTCGGCCACGTCCCCGTCCACCCGGAGGGGATGCGCTGCGCCTGCGGGGCGCACGGCTGCCTGGAGCAGTACGCGGGCGAGGCGGCGGTGCTGCGGGCGGCCGGGCTGAGCGGTGCGCGCGGCGACTGGGTGACCCTGCTGGCCGAACGCGCCGGGGCCGGGGACGGGCCGGCCCTGGCGGCGCTGGCCGGGGCCGGCTCGGCGCTCGGCATCGCGGCGGCCGGGGCGGTCAACCTGCTGGATCCGGCCGAGGTGGTGCTGGGCGGCGGCTACGCCCGGCTGGCGCCCTGGCTGTTGCCGGCGATGCGCCGCGAGCTGGCCGCCCGGGTGACGGTGCGGCCCTGGGCGGAGGACCGGCTGACGGTCTCCAAGCTCGGCCGGCGCGGGCCGCTGCTGGGCGCGGCGGTCGGCGTGGTGCGGGCCATCGTCGCCGACCCGGGGCCGCTCACGGGCGGCTGAGGCCCGCCTACCCGGACCACGGAGGCGCCCCCGGCCGGCAGGCCGGGGGCTCGGTCAGCGGTGCTTCGAGGCCGGGGGCTCAGGCCTGCGCGGGCTCGGCGACGATCTCGCGGCCGCCGGAGCGCGGGCCGCGCAGCACGGCCAGGTAGGCGACGCCGATGCCGACCAGCGCCCAGACCACCAGGACCAGGATCGGCGTCCCCAGGTTGGTGGAGCCGAAGTAGGCGATGGACTTGGTGGCGCTGGTGCCGGCGCCGTTGGGGATCAGCGAGCCGATCGCCCGCCAGAACGGAGGCATCATCGGGGCCGGGTAGACACCGCCGGCGCTCGGGTTGCCCAGCACCACGAAGACCAGCACCGCGAGGCCGATGCCGATGACGTCGAACAGGCACTGCAGCGCCATGGTGAACGCGCCGACCGTGAACACCACCAGGGCGCCGATGCCGGTCAGGGCCGGGATCGAACCGGGCAGCGCGTCCAGGACCGGTCCGGCGATGATCGTGCCGCCGAGGCCGGCGCCGACCGAGTACAGCGCCAGGACGCCGAGGCGGATCAGCAGACGGTGGACGTTGGCCGGCTTGGAGCCGGCGCTGATGCCGAGGATCGAGGCGACCAGGTAGCCGCCGACGCACCAGCCGATGACCAGGTAGAAGGCGGAGAGGCCGTTGGTGTCGCCCTTGGCCAGCGGCACGACGTCCTCGACCTTGACCGTACGGCCCTGGGCCTTGTCCAGCGTGGTGGTGACGGTCTCGGCGGCCTTGGCGGCGGACGTGCCGCGGGCGCCGCCGACCAGCAGGGTGTCCTCGGTGCCGGTCGGGTTCACGACCAGCGCGGCGTAGATCTTCTGGTCCTTGATCTGCTGGGTCGCCGTCTCGGCGTCCGACGCGGTGACGGGCCTGACGGCCTCGGCCGGCACCGACTGCAGGGCCGCCACCAGCTTCGGCGTGACCTGCGGCGGGGCGACCACCGCGATCGACAGCCTGTGCGGGGTCGGGTGGTGCAGCGCCCCGACGTACGAGGTGATGAAGCCGAGCTGCAGCAGCAGTACGCCGATCACGAGCAGTGCCGCACGCGGTGTGACCGCGCCCTTCAGTTCCGCGACGAAACCCTGCCCCGGGGCGGCCATCCAGATCTCCTTGCGTATCGGAAGAAATCGGATACTTAATACCATGAACTAGTTGGCTCGTCTCAACTCCCGCACCGCTTTCCGGCCACCGCGGCTGGGCGATACTGGCGCCGTGACGGACGAGGAAGCCCTGGTGGCGGTGGAGCGCGAGGTCGGGCTGATGTTCCGGCGGGGCCGCGCCAGAGTGGCGGAACTCTCGCGCCGGGTGCACCCCGAGCTGGAGGGCCTGGGGTACAGCATGCTCGCCTACATCGAGCAGGCCGGGCGGGTGCGGGTGACGGACGTCGGCGTGCACTTCGCGGTCGGCAAGGCCACGGTGAGCCGGCAGATCCGCGCGCTGGAGGAGCTCGGCCTGGTCGCCCGGGAGGTGGACCCGCAGGACCGCCGGGCCGCGCTGGTCTCGCTGACCGAGGACGGGCGCAAGCGCTACCTGGCCGCGTACGACGTGCGGATGCGGCGGGTGCGCGAGGTGATGGGCGGCTGGTCGCAGGAGGACGTGGCCCGTTTCGCCGAGCTGCTGCACCGCTTCAACGACGTGCTGGGGGAGCCGCCCGCGGAGTGATCGGGCCCCGCCCGGGGGCTTTGCTTCGGCTTGAAGAAAGTTGCCTTAGTCAACCATTCGACTTATGGTTGCTTAAGGCAACGAATTTTCCTGCCCGCGCATCCCCACCGCTCCCAGCGAAGGACTCAGATGACCGTCACAGCCGAGGCGGCAGCCGGAGCCGCCGTCGACGACCGACCGATGACCCACCGGCAGGTGATGGAGGCACTGTCCGGCCTGCTGCTCGGCCTGTTCGTGGCCGTGCTCTCGTCGACCGTCGTCTCCAACGCCCTGCCGCACATCCTCACCGACCTGCACGGCGGCCAGTCCGCCTACACCTGGGTGATCACCGCGGCCCTGCTCACCCTGACCGCCTCCACCCCGATCTGGGGCAAGCTCTCCGACCTCGCCAGCAAGAAGCTGCTGCTGCAGATCGCCCTGCTGATCTACATCGCCACCTCCGCGCTGGCCGGCCTCTCGCAGAACGCCGGTGAGCTGATCGCCTGCCGCGCCCTGCAGGGCATCGGCGCCGGCGGTGTGGTCGCGCTCGGCCAGATCTGCCTGGCCGCGATGGTCCCGCCGCGCGAGCGCGGCCGCTACAGCGGCTACTTCGGCGCGGTCTTCGCCCTCGCCACCATCGGCGGCCCGCTGATCGGCGGCGTCATCGTGGACACCTCCTGGCTGGGCTGGCGCTGGTGCTTCTACGTCGG
The DNA here is from genome assembly GCF_055560875.1 of Kitasatospora sp. NPDC023118. NCBI lineage: Bacteria > Bacillati > Actinomycetota > Actinomycetes > Kitasatosporales > Streptomycetaceae > Kitasatospora > Kitasatospora sp. NPDC023118. The sequence goes on along the minus strand of NZ_JBVHHW010000004.1, from coordinate 298,998 downwards.
CATCCCGTTCGCGCTGGCCGCGATCCTGGTGGTGCAGCGCACCCTGAAGCTGCCGGTGGTCAAGCGCCCGGCGAAGATCGACTACCTGGGCGCGCTGGTCATCACCGGCGCCGTCAGCCTGCTGATGATCTGGATCACGCTGGCCGGCAAGAACTACGCCTGGCTGTCCTGGCAGACCGTGGCCATGGTCGGCGGCGGCCTGCTGCTGGGCGCCCTGGCGATCGTGGTCGAGCGCCGCGCCGCCGAGCCGATCATCCCGCCGGACCTCTTCAGGTACCGCACCGTCACCCTGGCCGCGATCGCCAGCGTGCTGGTCGGCGTCGGGATGTACGGCGCGACCACCTTCCTCAGCCAGTACTTCCAGCTGGCCCGGGCCAAGTCCCCGACCATGGCCGGCCTGATGACCCTGCCGATGATCATCGGCCTGGCGGTCTCCTCCGCCGTGGCCGGCCGGATGATCACCAAGTACGGCAAGTGGAAGGCCTACCTGGTCTCCGGCACCGCGCTGCTCGCGATCGGTTTCGGACTGCTCGGCACCGCCCGGGTCGACACCGATTACGGGCTGCTCGCGCTCTACATGGCGATCACTGGCGTCGGCCTCGGCCTGACCAGCCAGAACCTGGTGCTCGCGGTGCAGAACACGGTGCCCCGGCACGAGCTCGGCGCGGCCAGCTCCGTCGTCACCTTCTTCCGCACCATGGGCGGCGCGATGGGCGTTTCCGCGCTCGGCGCGCTGATGACCACCAAGGTCGGCGACTACCTGGCGGCCGACCTGGCTGCGGCGCACATCCCGGCCGGGCACGCGGCGGCCGGCGGCGGCATCCCGGACCTGGCCAAGCTGCCGGCCCCGATCCTCCCGCTGGTGACGGACGCCTTCGGCCACGGCGTCGGCACCGTCTTCCTGTGGGCCGCCCCGTTCGCGGCGCTGTCCTTCGTCACCGTGCTGTTCATCCGGGAGACCGCGCTGAAGACCACCCAGGAGAGCTGACCGGCGAGCCGGGGATACGCGAAAACGGGCCGGGGAGTGTTCGACACTCCCCGGCCCGTTCGGCGTTCCGGAAGGACTACGGCGCGGCGATCAGCACCAGGCCGTAGACCACGGCCGCCGCGCAGACGGCGAAGCAGGCGTACGCGCCGGCCAGCAGGGCGGGCTGGGCACCGCCGGAGGCCTGGCCGCCCTCGCGGGCGCTCAGCGCGGCCTCACGGCGGGACAGCGCCAGGATGCCGAGGGCGAAGACGGCGACCACGGCGACGGTGACGCCGAAGCTGATGCCGGCGGTCTGGGCCAGGGCGGTCCACTTGATGTGCATGGTGAGTGCTCCTCAGCCTGCGGCGCTCAGGCCGCGACCGTGGTCGACGCGGGGGTGGGGGCGGCGTTCGCCGGGGTGGTGGCGACCTCGACCGGGGTGATCTCGGCGACGTCGTTGACGTTGTCCGCACCGACCGGCTGGCGGCGGGAGATCATCCACATCGCGCCCGAACCGGCCACCAGCACGGCGCCGACCAGGGCGACGCCCCAGGTGCCCTGCCGGGCCAGCACGGCCGCGCCGCCGGAGACCAGGGCCGCGGCCGGCAGGGTCAGGCCCCAGGTGTAGACCATGCGGCGGACCAGGCTCCAGCGCAGCTCCGGCTTCGGGCCGCCGAGGCCGGCGCCCATGATGCCGCCGGTGCAGACCTGGGTGGTGGAGAGGCCGAAGCCCATGTGCGAGGAGGTCAGGATGACGGTCGAGACGGCCGACTCCGAGGCGAAGCCCTGCGGCGGCTTGATGTCGGTGAGGCCCTTGCCCATCGAGCGGATGATCCGCCAGCCGCCCATGTAGGTGCCGAGCGCGATGGCGGCGCCGGCCGAGACGATCACCCAGGTGGGGGGCAGCGCGCCGTGCGGCAGGGCGCCGACCGAGACCAGGGTCAGGGTGATGATGCCCATCGTCTTCTGGGCGTCGTTGGTGCCGTGCGCGAGCGAGATCAGCGAGGAGGAGAAGACCTGGCCGGTCTTGAAGCCCTTGTCGGTGGCCGCGGCGTCGCCCTTGCGGGTGATCGCGTACGCCAGCTTGGTGGCGCCCCAGGAGGCGAGACCGGCGACGAAGGGGGAGGCGACCGCCGGGATGATGATCTTGGTGATCACGGTGTCGAAGTTGACGCCGTTCATGCCGACGCCGACGATCGTGGCGCCGATCAGGCCGCCGTACAGGGCGTGCGAGGAGCTGGACGGCAGGCCGCGCAGCCAGGTCAGCAGGTTCCAGAGGATCGCGCCGGCCAAGGCGGCGAAGATGATCTCGGGATGAACGCCGGCCTTCTCGTTGACGATGCCGCCGGAGATGGTGGTGGCGACCTTCACGGACAGGAACGCGCCCGCGAAGTTGAGCAGGGCCGCGATGGTGACCGCGACCTTCGGACGAAGGGCCCCGGTCGCGATCGCGGTGGCGGCCGCGTTGGCGGTGTCGTGGAACCCGTTGGTGAAGTCGAAGGCGAGCGCCGTGATGATCACAACGGCTACCAGGAACGAGATGTGTTCCATACCCAAACAATCGTCGTAGTTGTCGCACGGACGTTGATGACGTCGCGACCGTAGGTCGGCTTGGTAAACGGAAGGTGAACTGGGCCGGGAATCACGGTTCCGTTGGTGGCCTGACGATGGCCAGAAGCTTTCGGAGGGGTGACCTGGATCGCGCTGAGCTGGACGTTAGCGCAGAACGCCCCGGTTCGCCCCCGTTTGCTGAGAGCTGTCTCACAGATCAATCGAGAATTAACCTCCAGGTCCGCACGCGCCCTGTTTCCGGCGGGGTGAGCCGTGGGAGGATCGGCGGGATCCGGCCGGACCGGGGGCAGGGCAGGGGCAATCGGGCGGGGAGGACCACCCATGGGCGGGGCTGCACAGCGCACGGAGTCGACGGGCGTACGCCCCTGGGTGCGGGCGGCCCTGCGGTGCGGAGCCGTCCTCGCGGCCGCCGCGCTCGCCCTGCCGGCGGCCACCCAGGCCGCCCACGCCGCGCCCGACCCGGGAACGGGCGTCGCGGTGGCCCCGGGCGCGGACCCGCTGGCCGAGGCCAAGGCCACCCTCGGGCCGCTGCTCGACCAGCTGCACGGGCTCTACCAGAGCGCCGAGGCCGCGACCGAGCAGTACAACGGGTCGGTCGCCAAGGTGGCCGAGCAGCAGGCCGCGCTCACCGACCTCCAGGGAAAGCTGGACCGGCAGCAGAAGCAGGTCGACACCGGGACGGACATCGCCGCCCAGCTCGCCGCCGCCCAGTACCGCAACGGCGCCGCCTCCGCGTACGCCGAACTGCTGCTCTCCAAGGACCCGTACGAGGCGGTCACCATCGCCGAGCTGCTGGCGGCGGCCAGCCGCTCGCAGTCCGAGTTCCTGGACAGGCTGAAGGCCGACCGGGAGGCGCTCGACGGGCTGAAGAAGCAGACCGAGGAGGCGCTCAAGACCTCCCAGGCGCTGGTCGCCCAGCAGGACGCCGCCAAGGCCAAGGTCGCGGCCGACCTCGCCTCGGTCGAACAGCTGGTCTCCTCGCTGACCGGCGCGCAGCGCTCCGAGCTGGAGCAGCTGGAGAAGGCCAAGGCCGACGAGGCCCAGCTCGCCTTCCTCGCCTCCGGCGCCCTCGGCAAGGGGGAGCGCACCCCCTCGCTGGCCGGGCGCGCGTCGGTGGCCTTCGCGCTGGCGCAGCTGGGGAAGCCGTACCTGTGGGGCGGCATCGGCCCGGGCTCCTACGACTGCTCCGGCCTCACCTCGCAGGCCTGGCTGCACGCCGGCAAGCCGATCCCGCGCACCAGCCAGGAGCAGTGGGCACAGCTGCAGCACGTCCCGCTGAACCAGCTGCGGCCGGGCGACCTGGTGGTCTACTTCCAGGACGCCTCGCACGTCGCGATGTACATCGGCGGCGGGCTGGTCGTCCAGGCCCCGCGGCCCGGGGCGTTCATCAAGGTCTCGCCGATCGGCTCGATGCCGATCCTCGGCGCCGTCCGGCCCGACCCGGACGGCGCGGCGGACGACGTCGGCGGCGCCTGGAAGGTGCCCGACCTGCCGAAGGGCTGGGACTCCGTCACCCCGATCGCGCCCAGCCCGGCCAACCAGGTCACGCCCGCGCCGGGCAGCCCGGCGACCCAGCAGCCGGCCACCCCGGGGACGCCGAGCGGGACGCCCTCCGGCACCGGCACCCCGAGCGACCCGGGCACGCCCACCGGCTCCGGCACCCCGAGCGACCCGGGCACGCCGTCCGGCACCGGTGCCCCGACCCAGACCCCGACGGGTACGCCGACCCGGACGCCCACGGGGACCCCGACCGGTACGCCGACCCAGACGCCCACCGGGACCCCGACCGGCACCCCCACCCAGACCCCGACGGGCCCGGGCTCCCCGAGCACCACCGGCTCGGCCGGCGCCTCGGCCCCGGGCAGCGCCACGGCGACCCTGCCGCTGGGCGGTCTGCTGCACTGACGCGGTACGACGCAGGCCGCCCCACGTCCGATGACGTGAGGCGGCCTGCATGTCGTCGCTACTCGGCCGCGCCCGAGTCGGGCTCGAAGCGGATGACGACGGCCTTGGAGGTGGGGGTGTTGCTGATGTCGGCGGTGGAGTCCAGCGGAACCAGCACGTTGGTCTCGGGGTAGTAGGCGGCGGCGCCGGCCCGGGCCACCGGGTAGTGGACCACGCGGAAGTGGGGGGCGCGGCGTTCGGTGCCGTCGGTCCACTCGCTGACCAGGTCGACGTACCGGCCCTCGACGAGGCCGAGTTCGGCGGCGTCGGCGGGGTTCACCAGCACCACGCGGCGGCCGCCCTTGATGCCGCGGTAGCGGTCGTCGAGGCCGTAGATCGTGGTGTTGTACTGGTCGTGGGAGCGCAGGGTCTGCAACAGCAGGCGGCCCGCCGGGACCTCGGGGGCGAACAGCGGGTTGACCGTGAAGTTGGCCTTGCCGGTCGCGGTGGGGAAGGTGCGGGAGTCGCGCGGGCCGTGCGGGAGGGTGAAGCCGCCGGGGCGGCGGACCTTCTCGTTGTAGTCCTCGAAGCCGGGCACGACCCGGGCGATCCGGGCGCGCAGGCTGTCGTAGTCGGACGCGAAGTCCTCCCACGGCACGGTGTCCTGCGGCCCGAGGACGGTCCGGGCGAGGCGGCAGACGATCGCGGTCTCGGAGAGCAGGCCGGGGGCCGGCGGGCGCAGGCCGCCGCGGGAGGCGTGGACCTGGCCCATCGAGTCCTCGACGCTGACGAACTGGGCGCCGTGCGCGGTGACGTCCCGGTCGGTGCGGCCGAGGGTGGGCAGGATCAGGGCGCGGGCGCCGGTGACCACGTGTGAGCGGTTGAGCTTGGTGGAGACGTGGACGGTCAGCCGGCAGCGCCGCATCGCGGCCTCGGTGACCTCGGTGTCCGGGGTGGCCGCGACGAAGTTGCCGCCCATCGCGAAGAACACCTTGACCTTGCCGTCACGCATCGCCCGGATGGTGTCCACCGAGTCGTAGCCGTGCTCACGCGGCGGCTCGAAGCCGAACTCCTTGCCCAGGGAGTCGAGGAAGGCCGTCGACGGCCGCTCGAAGATGCCCATCGTCCGGTCGCCCTGGACGTTGCTGTGCCCGCGCACCGGGCAGACCCCGGCGCCGGGGCGGCCGACGTTGCCGCGCAGCAGCAGGAAGTTGACCACCTCGCGGATGGTCGGCACGGCGTGCTTGTGCTGGGTGAGGCCCATCGCCCAGCAGACGATGACCTTCTTCGAGGCCAGCACCAGCCGGCCGAGCTCCTCGATCTGCTCCCAGGGCAGGCCGGTCGCGGCGAGGACGTCCGCCCGCTCGGTCGTGAATGCCTGTGCCTCGAACTCCTCGTAGCCGTGGCAGTGTTCGGCGACGAAGGCGCGGTCGACGCCGTCCTGCTCCAGGATGATCCGGTTGAGCGCGCGGAACAGCGCGAGGTCCCCGCCGAGGCGGATCTGCAGGAAGAGGTCGGTCAGCTTGGTGCCGTGGCCGACCAGGCCGCGCGCGTGCTGCGGGTTCTTGAACCGCTCCAGGCCCGCCTCCGGCAGCGGGTTCACGCTGACGATGGTGGCGCCGGCCCGCTTGGCGCGCTCCAGGGCGGAGAGCATCCGGGGGTGGTTGGTGCCCGGGTTCTGGCCGGCCACGATGATCAGGTCGGCCTGGTAGAGGTCCTTGAGGCTGACGCTGCCCTTGCCGACGCCGAGCGTCTCGGTGAGCGCCGAACCGGACGACTCGTGGCACATGTTGGAGCAGTCCGGCAGGTTGTTGGTGCCCAGGCGGCGGGCGAACAGCTGGTACGCGAAGGCGGCCTCGTTGCTGGTGCGGCCGGAGGTGTAGAAGGCGGCGCCGTCCGGGGTGTCCAGGGCGCGCAGTTCCTCGGCGATCAGCGCGAAGGCGTCGTCCCAGGAGACCGGGGTGTAGTGGGTGGCGCCCTCGTCGAGCAGCATCGGCTGGGTGAGCCGGCCCTGCTGGCCGAGCCAGTAGCCGGAACGCTCGGCGAGCTCGGCGACCGGGTGGGCGGCGAAGAACTCGGCCCGGATCCGGCGCTCGGTGGCCTCCTCGGCGACGGCCTTGGCGCCGTTCTCGCAGAACTCGGCGGTGTGCGTCTTGTCCGGCTCGGGCCAGGCGCAGCCGGGGCAGTCGAAGCCGTCCGGCTGGTTGACCTTGAGCAGGGTGGCGAGGGTGCGGCGGGCCCCCATCTGCTCGGCGGCCATCCGCAGGCTGTGGCCGACGGCGGGCAGGCCGGCGGCCGCGTGCTGGGGCGCGGACACCTCGGGGGCGTCCTGCACCGGGTCGCTCTGCGGGGCCTGCTTGGCCATGACTGCGCTCCTCGGGTTCTGCTGGTCGAACCGCCGCACCGTCGCGGGGGCTCGGGCCATCCTTCCACCTGGGCCGGAACAAGGGGAGGGCCGTCGGTGGAGTCTGTCCTGGGGGTCCACAGCGGATGGGGGAGGGGCACGTGCGAGTCGGTGACGTCCTCGACGGCCGGTCCGATCCCTCAGCCCACCAACGCCGGCGCCGGCAGGGCGGCCAGCGCGCGCAGCAGCGCCCGGGCGGCGGCGTCGTTCTGCCGGAAGGCCGGGGCGTCGGTGCGCGGGCGGGCGAAGGCGGCCGCCGAGCGCAGGCTGGTGTGCGGACCGAGCGCGGTGCGGCGGGGGTGCGGGGCGCCGCCCAGGGCGGGGTCGAGCAGCCGGCCGTCAGCGGGGGCGACGGTGACCAGGCCGGAGCGGTGGGTGTACTCCTCGTCGCTGACCACCTCCTCCACCACCCGTCCGGCGCGGTGCAGTTGGCGCAGCACCGGGTCGAGGGTGCGGGCCAGCGCGTGCTTGGGCAGGTACCCCTCGACCAGCGCGGTGGCGGTGACGGTGTGCCCGGGCACGGTGGTGCCGGAGGCCCGCCAGGTGCCGGTGGCCTCATCCCGTTCGACCCGCACGCCGGCGCCGAGGAAGCGCACCACCCCGGCCTCGGAGAGGGCGAGCAGCTGGCGCAGCCGGAAGCCGGGCGGGCCGGAGGCGAGGAAGCTGAAGTAGCCGAAGAACCACTCGTCCACCTCCTCGGCGACCGAGCGGGCGGTGAGCCGGCCGGCGGCGAGCACCCGGGGGAGCTGGCCGAACAGCGAGAGCAGGGCGAGGAAGGCGCCGAGGTCGGCGCTGTGCGCGGGGTCGCGGCGCCGGTCGGCGTCGGCGGTGACGTAGTCGCGCAGGTGGGTCTGGAGCTCCTCGGCGGAGCCGAGTTCGAGCCCGGCCAGCGGGTGGTCGAGCCGTTCGAAGTCGATCCGGTCGGCCGGGTCGGGGACGGCCTCGGCGACGAGGGCGGCGAGTTCGGGGGAGTACCAGGCATGCCGGTCGTACCGGGCGAGGAACTCGGGCCAGGGCAGCGCGGTGCGCTCGGGGTGGGCGTGGAACAGCTCGTGGTAGTGCCCGAAACCGACCTCCTTGGCCATCAACGGCCAGACGTCGCGCCGCAGTTCGAGTGGCCGGTCGGTGGCGAGCAGGGCGTCCGCGGCGGCCGCGTCGAAGTACCGGGGGAGCGGGGCGGGCGGGCCCTGGAGCCGGTACTCGGTCTTGGCGTGGTACGGGACGCCGCGCCGGGAGCCGAGGTGGAGCACCGGTTCGCGGCCGGACGGGCGGTAGCGCAGCCCGGGCCCGTCGCCGTCGGGTTCGAAGCGACCGCCGCGGCCTTCGGTGAGCAGCGTGACCAGGTCGACCGAGGCGAGGCCGAGGCCGCGCACCACCACCTGCTCACCGGGGGCGATCCCGGCCAACTCGGCCTCGACGTCGGCGGAGTAGGCGGGCGGGAGGTGGAAGCGGCGGTGCCGGGCGGCGAACTCGGCGTCGGCGGCGTGGCGCGGGTGCGGGGCGGAGCCGAGGTGGCCGAGGGTGAGGGCGACGTGGTCGGCGGTGAGCGTCCGGTCGGTGAGGTGGACGGTCTGCGGGCCGTCGGCCGGACCGTCGATCCGGTGGACGGTGTCCCGGTGGACGGTGACGGTGATGTGCGGCGGCAGGTCGGCGACGGCGCGGCGGAACACCCAGTCCAGGTAGGCGCTCTGGGCGCGCCGGGTGGGGAAGTCGGTGGGTGCGAGGCCGCGCAGCTCGGCCCGTACGGACGGGTCGGCGACCTCCCGGTAGGGTGCGAACTCGTCCTGCCGCCGGGCCCATTGGGCCAACGAGGGGCCGGGGCGGACCGGACCGTCGATGGTGGCGCGCTCGTCGGTGAACATGGTGACGTCCTCGGCCATCGAGTTCATCCGCAGCAGCGGGGACTGGTCGTGGCGCCAGATCCGGCCCGCGCCGGGCGGGTGTGGGTCGACCACGTGGATGTTCAACGGCCGCTCGGCGGGCAGGAGTTCGGCGGCGTTGGCGGCGATCCGCTCCAGCAGCCCGGTGCCGCGCGGTCCGGCGCCGACGATGACGAGTGCGCTCATTGCGCCCGGCTCGCCGCGCTCGGCAGGGGCATGCGCCCACGCGCACCTTTCGGTGATTCGCTCGCTTCGCTCGCTCATGACCGCACCACCTTGGCGAAGGCCGCGCGGGCGCGCTGGAGCGGGGTGGGCGGCAGGCCGTCCCGGGTGGCTCCCTTGGCGAAGTGCCGTTCGACGTAGTACTGCCCGATGGACAGCAGGGTGGTGACCACCAGGTACCAGATGGTGGCGACCATCAGCATCGGGATGACCTGGTAGGACTGCAGGTAGACCAGCTGCACCGAGTAGAGCAGGTCGGAGACGGCCAGCACGCTGACGATGCTGGTGCCCTTGAGCGCGCCGATCAGCATGTTCCCGGCGGTCGGCACGATCGAGCGCATCGCCTGCGGCACCACGATCCGGCGCAGCACCCGCCAGCGGCTCAGCCCGAGCGCGGCAGCCGCCTCCAGCTGGCCGCGGTCGACGGAGAGGATGCCGCCGCGGATCACCTCGGCGGCGTATGCGGTCTCCAGCAGGGTGAGGCCGATGACGGCGGTCAGGGTGGGGCCGATCAGGTTGACGGTCTTCACGGTGACGAACTCGGGGCCGAAGGGGATGCCGAGGCCGAGGGTCGGGTAGAGCGCGCCGATGTTGAAGAAGAACAGCAGCTGCACCAGCGGCGGGGTGGACCGGAAGATCCAGATGTAGCCCCAGCTGAGGGTGCGCAGCACCGGGTTGGCGGACATCCGCATGGTGGCGAGGACGGTGCCGAGGACGAAGCCGAGGGCGAGGGTGACGGCGGTCAGCCAGAGGGTCAGGGTGAGGCCGTCCAGCACGGACCGCGCGGTGAACCAGTCGGCGACCACGCTCCACTGGAAGGCCCGGTTGCGGATCACCGAGTTGACCGCCATCGCGGCCAGCAGCAGCGCGACCGCGGCGGCGGCCCACTGGCCGGGCTTGCGGCGGGCGACGATCCGGCCTTCGGGCTCGGGCTCGGGTGCCGGTGGCGGGGCGGGGCTCTCGGCGCGGGCGGGGGTGGGCAGGACGTCCTGCGGGGTGGCCATGGCGGCGGCTCCTGGGCGGAGTGCGGGCGGGGAGGGGTACGGAGGTGGTCACGTACGCGGGTCTCTGGCGCCGGCCCGCGTCCCTCAACACGGCCGGCGCATGGCACTGCACTCCGCATCGATCGTACGCATGCGCGATCGACGGCTGTCAAGGGTGACCAAGGCGTGGTCGGGTCCGGCCGGAGCGTGTTGGAAAAGCGACAGGAGATCGCAACAGTGCGGCAATGATGGGTGGTTGACGTACCGCTCGGCCGACTGCTCAACTTGAGGCCATGTACGCCGAGCAGCCCCTGGTCACCCGCGACCACATCGACTTCGGTCGGGTGTGGTCCGCGGCGTGTCGCGGCTGACCCGGCAGCGGGCCGCCCGTCCGGCCTGATCTCCCAGCGGGGAGTCCTCCCTCGGCTCGCCCCGTCACGGGCCCGGATCCGTCGCCGATGACCGGCGACGCGTCAGGCCCTCGCTGCCGCCGATGACTTCGCACCGCACTCCGGCAGTTCCCCCTTCCTCACCCCTTCACCGTCACGTACCCGACGGCCGCCCCGCCGCGGCCGCCACCGGTGTGCCCGCCCGCAGTCCGCCGGACTCCGCTCACCCGAAAGGTTCCGCCATGCCCGTCGAATTCCTCGGCGTCGCCGCCACCGGCGACGGTTCGGAGACCGGCCCGCGCACCACCGCCGCCTTCGACCGCGACCAGCTGATCGCGGTGCGGGCGTGAGCGACGGGCGGAACAGCGGGTTCCGGCGGGTCACCCTGGACGACCCGCTGGTCGAGCCGCTGCTGCGCGAGCTCACCCACGAGTACGTCAGCCGCTACGGCCCCGACGCGCACCAGGAGATGACCCGCTACCCGGGCGAGGCCTTCGCCGAGCCGCACGGCGTGCTGCTGCTCCTGCTGGAGGACGGCGAGCCGGTGGCCGGCGGCGCGTACAAGCGGTACGACGAGCACACCGCCGAGCTGAAACGGATGTGGACCCACTCCGCGCACCGCCGCCGCGGCCTGGCCCGGCGGGTGCTGGCCGAGCTGGAGCGGACGGCTGTCGCCGCCGGGTACCGCCGGACGTACCTCACCACCGGCCCGCGCCAGCCCGAGGCCAAGGGCCTCTACCTGGCGGCCGGCTACACCCCGCTGTTCGACGTCACCGCCGACCCGATGACCATCGGCCCGCTCCCCTTCGAGAAGCCCCTGCCGGTCCTGCTCCCGACCCACTGAAAGGCCCCTCGTGAGAACCACCACCGCCTCCCGCCGCCTGCTCGCGGCCGCCGCCCTGCTGCCGGTCCTGGCGCTGGCCGCGTGCGGCTCGGACCCGGAGATCGCGGGCGCGGCGGGGGCGAGCGGGTCCGCCGCCGCCACCGAGGACGTCGTCTCCGGTCTGAGCAGGTCCGAGGCCGCCGCCGCCCTGCTGCCCGAGGAGGTGCGGGCGTCCGGGGTGCTGAAGTTCGGTTCGTCCTTCGGTGCCCCGCCCAGTGCCTTCTACGCCGACCAGGTCAGCAGGAAGCCGGTCGGGGTGGACGTGGACTTCACCGACGCGGTGGCCAAGCTGCTCGGCCTGACCGTGCAGCGCGAGGAGGCCGCCTTCGAGACCATCCTGCCCGCCCTGGACAGCGGCAAGTTCGACGTCGGCACCGGCAACTTCGGGGTCACCACCGCCCGTCTGAAGACCATCGACTTCGTCACCTACATCGACGACGGCCAGGGCTTCGCGGTGAAGAAGGACAACACGACGATCCAGCCGATCACCGACCTGACCCAGCTCTGCGGGCTGACCATCGGCACCGGCGCCGGCACCACCTTCGAGACCACGCTCAACGGCAAGAAGGGAGTCTGCGCCGACGCCGGGAAGAAGCCGTACGAGGTCAAGGCGTTCAGCGAGGGCGGCGCGCTGCTGACCGGCCTCCAGCAGGGCCGGGTGGACGTCGAGATGTCCACCATCAACGGCCTGCGCCACCAGGCCGCGCAGGAGGCCGCCGGGACCCGCTTCCTCAACGAGTTCCACCGGCTGGACGTCGGCTTCGCCTTCAAGAAGGGCTCCAGGCTCACCCCGGCCTTCCAGGCGGCGGTCAACCAGCTGATCAAGGACGGGACGTACCAGCGGATCCTCAAGAAGTGGGGACTCGCCGACTCGGCCATCCCGCAGTCGCAGATCAGCCCGCCCGAACACCCCTGAGCCCCGGCTCCGCCGAACGCGGCGCAGGGCCTGTCGAAGGAGTTCCCGATGTCCGTCAGCACCCAAGCACCACCGTCCCCGTCGAGACCGGCGCCCGGCCTCGACCCAGGCGAGCTGGACGGCCTGCGGACCGTCCCCGCCCGGCACCCGTGGCGCTGGGCGACCGGGATCGCCGCCCTCGTCCTGCTGGCCCAGTTCGCCCACGGCCTGGCCACCAACCCTGCCTGGGACTGGGCCACCTTCCGGCTCTACTTCACCGCCGACACCATCCTCCAGGCGATCGGCCGCACCCTCGAACTCACCGCCTACGGCACCGTGCTGGGCTTCGCGCTCGGCGCCGTGGTGGCCGCGATGCGACTCTCCCGCAGCGCGATCCTCCAGGCCGTCGCCTGGGCCTACGTCTGGGTCTTCCGCTCGATCCCGCTGATCGTCCAGCTGGTGTTCTGGTTCAACCTCTCCTACCTCTACAAGCGGTTCGGCTTCGGCATCCCGTTCGGCCCGACCTTCGGCGAGTTCGAGACGGTCGGCGTGCTCGGCGCGCTGGGCGCCGCGGTGCTCGGACTCGGGCTGCACCAGGCCGCGTTCGCCGCCGAGATCATCCGCGGCGGCGTCGTCGCGGTGGACGCCGGCCAGCGCGAGGCCGCCGCCGCGCTCGGCCTCCCGCGCTGGCGGCAGGGCTGGCGGATCGTGCTGCCGCAGGCCATGCGCGGCATCCTGCCGGCCGCGGCCAACGAGGTGGTCTCGCTGCTCAAGGGCACCTCGGTGGTCTACGTGATGGCGATCGGCGAGCTGTTCTACCAGACCCAGGTCATCTACGGCCGGACCGGCCGGGTGGTGCCGCTGCTGATGGTCGCCACCGCCTGGTACGTGGCGCTGACCACCGTGCTGTCGATCGGCCAGTACTACGTCGAGCGCTACTTCTCCCGGGGCGCCCGCCGCACCCCGCCGCCCACCCCGCTGCAGCGCCTGCGGGCCTTCGCGCGGAGCCTGCCCGCCCGTACCTCCGGAGGACGTCCATGACCACGCTCACCAAGCCGCAGACCGCCCCGATGGTGCAGGTCCGCGGCCTGCACAAGAGCTTCGGCCCGCTGGAGGTCCTGCGCGGGGTCGACCTGGACGTCCCGGCCGGCTCGGTCACCGTGGTGCTCGGTCCGTCCGGCTCCGGCAAGTCCACCCTGCTGCGGGCGATCAACCACCTGGAGAAGCTCGACCGCGGCTACGTCGCGATCGACGGCGAGCTGATCGGCTACCGGCGCTCCGGCGACCGGCTGTACGAGCTCAAGGAGCGCGAGGTGCTGCGCCAGCGCACCGGCATCGGCTTCGTGTTCCAGAACTTCAACCTCTTCCCGCACCTGACCGTGCTGGAGAACCTGGTCGAGGCGCCGATCGCCGCGCTGGGCCGCCCCCGCGCCGAGGCCAGGTCCACGGCGCTGGCGCTGCTGGAGCGGGTCGGGCTGGCCGACAAGGCCGCCGCGTACCCCCGGCAGCTGTCCGGCGGGCAGCAGCAGCGCGTCGCCATCGCCCGGGCGCTGGCCCTGGAGCCCAAGGTGCTGCTGTTCGACGAGCCCACTTCGGCGCTCGACCCGGAGCTGGTCGGCGAGGTGCTGGACGTCATCGAGGACCTCGCCCGCAGCGGCACCACGATGATCGTGGTCACCCATGAGATCGGCTTCGCCCGCGAGGTCGCCGACACCGTCGTCTTCATGGACGGCGGCGTGGTGGTCGAGCAGGGCCCGCCCGCCGAGGTCCTGGACCGCCCGCGGCACGAGCGCACCCGGGCCTTCCTGGCCAAGGTGCTGTGAACCCGGTAAATCTCCCGAACCCCCTTTCACCGAGCAGGAGTTCCGCCATGTCCCTACCCCGTCGCGCCCTCGTGACCGCCGCCGCGCTCGCCGCCGCCCTCACCCTGGCCGGCTGCGGCAGCGGAGCCACGGGCGCCGCGGCGGACCTCGCCCCGGCCAGGGGCGGCACCGCGCCGAACGGCACCGTGGTGAACCTGTCGGCCAGACAGGACCGGGTGACCACCGCCAAGGTCGACGCGATCGCGGCGCTGGTGCCGGAGGAGATCAGGAAGCGGGGCACGCTGAAGGTCGTCGACTCCATCGGCACCACCCCGCCGCTGGACTTCTACGCCGACGACGACAAGACGATCATCGGCGTCGAGCCGGACATCGCCTCGCTGATCGGCAACGTGCTCGGCCTCAGGGTCGAGTTCAACCCGGTCTCCTGGGAGAACATCTTCGTCGGCCTGGACAGCGGCAAGTACGACGTCGGCCTGTCCAACATCACCGTCACCGAGGAGCGCAAGGAGAAGTACGACTTCGCCACCTACCGGCTGGACGTCCTCGGCTTCGAGGCGAAGAAGGGCAGCGGCCTCAAGGTCACCGGCGCCAGGGACCTGGCCGGTCGCACGGTCGGCGTCGCCACCGGCACCAACCAGGAGAAGCTGCTGCTCTCCTGGAGCGAGGAGAACGTCAGGGCCGGCCTCAAGCCGATCGACATCAAGTACTTCTCCGGCACCGAGTACTACCTCGCGCTCTCCTCCGGCCGGATCGACGTCTACACCGGGCCCAATCCCAGCCTGGCCTTCCACGCCGTGCAGACCGGCGAGACCGAGGTGGTCGGCACCTACTCGGGCGGCGGCGCGGACGTCCTCGGCAAGATCGCGGCGACCACCCACAAGGACAACGGCCTGGTCCAGGCGCTGAACCGGGCGATCGACGAGGTGATCAGGAACGGCACGTACGGGCAGGTGCTCAAGCGCTGGGGCCTGGACGGCGAGGCGGTGCGGACCTCCGAGATCAACCCGGTCGGCCTGCCCAAGCCCAAGCCCTGAGGGTCTTCCCCGTTCACCCGTTCACCCGTTCGTCCCCGCCCGCCGCTATGGTGACCCATCCGACGGCGAACGACGTACGGGCGCGGTCGAGTTGGGGGAGGGCATGCACAAGGGCGAGGTGCTCGACGGTCGCTTCCGCTTGGACGAGTGGCTGGGCAGGGGCGGCTTCGGCGTGGTCTGGCGGGCGACCGACAACTGGCTGGAGCGGGAGGTCGCGGTCAAGCTGCTGCTGGCCGAGCACGCCGCCGACCGGGAGGCCGTCGGGCGCTTCGTCCGCGAGGCCAAGGTGGCGGGCGGCCTCTCCAACCCGCACATCGTCACGGTGCACGACTACGGCCGGGTCGCCGACGGCGACGGGGAGATCCACTACCTGGTGATGGAGGTGGTCCGCGGCCGGCCGCTGTCCGCGATCCTCAAGGACGGCCTGCCCGACCACGGGCGCGCGCTGGCCTGGATGGGGCAGGTCTGCGAGGCGCTCGACGCTGCGCACCGCAGCGGCGTCATCCACCGGGACATCAAGCCCGAGAACGTCATGATCGCGGACGGCGGGGACCGGGCGAAAGTGCTGGACTTCGGCATCGCCCGGCTGCTCACCCAGTCCACCGGGCTCACCTCCACCGGCAACGTGGTCGGCACCGTCCCGTACCTGGCGCCCGAGTGCTGGTCCGGCGGCACCGTGGACGGCCGGGCCGACCTCTACGCGTTCGGCGTGATGCTGTACGAGGTCAGTACCGGCCGACGGCCGTTCCACGCCGACTCCCCGTACGAGTACATGCACAAGCACATGGCGGCGACCCCGCCGCGGATCCGCAGCCACGACCCGGCGCTGGCCGAGCTGGTCGCCCAGCTGCTCGCCAAGCGGCCCGCCGACCGGCCGGCCGACGCCGCCGAGGTGCTGGAGCGGCTGCGCCGGATCCGGCCCGGGATGCTGCGGCCGGACGACCCCAGCCCGGAGCAGCTGCGCCGCCGCGCCGACCAGGCCTGGCAGCGCGGCGCCGACGGCAGGGCGGCGGAGGCCGTGGAGATGCTGCTGAAGCTGGTCCCCGACTTCGCCCGGATCTGCGGCCGGGCCGACCCCCGCACCCTGCGCACCTGCCACGACCTGGCCCTCTGGCTGGCCCGGGACGGCGGCCGGGGCGCCGCCGTCGAACTGCTGGAGGCGCTGACGCTGGAGCCGGGCGCCGCCCCGGAGGCCCGGGCCGACCTGCGGCGCGACCTCGCGCACTGGCAGCGGGAGGCCGCCCGGCTCGGCCCGGGCGAGGGGAGGAGCCTAGACCTGGGGATGCTGCTCGGCGGCGGCGCGCAGGGCCGCTGAGGCGCCGACGGCGATCGGGTCGCCGTGCCCGAAGACCACCGTCTCCACCGGCAGGGCGGCCAGCCGGTGGAAGGAGGCGAGGGCCTGCGCCGGGTCGGTGTTGAACACCCCGGGCCGGGTCTGGCCCTGGACGTTGGACACGGTGTCCCCGGCGAACAGCACCCCGGGCCCGGGCAGGTGCAGCGCGATGCTGCCGTCGGTGTGCCCGGGCACGTGCACGACCACCGCGCCGCCGCCGATGTGCAGCACGTCCCCGTCCTCGATCTCGCGGTGCACCGGGCAGGGCTCGGCGGGCGGGATCGGCGGCAGGCCGTCCCACAGCTGCTGCTCGAAGGCGTTCAGCACGGGCGGCGCCGCCGGCTGCTCGCGCCGGACGACCGGCGCCTCCAGCCGGTGCGCCACCACCTCGGCGCTCCAGCGGCGGGCCAGCTCGGCGGCCGAGCCGGTGTGGTCCTCGTGGTGATGGGTGAGCACGATCCGGCGCAGTGCGGCCGGATCCAGCCCGATGGCGCGGATGCCCTTCTCGATCCCGTCCGCCGACCCGGCGATGCCGGTGTCGACCAGGGTCAGTCCGTGGTCGTCCCGCCACAGGTGGGCGGTGCCGAACTCCAGGGCGATCGTGTGCAACTCGTCGCGTACCCGGGTGATCTCCATGCCCGCATCCTGCGCCCTCGGGCGCCGTCGCACGCCCGCGTTCGCTCTGGGCCCGTCCCCGGCGTCGGCGGCCCGCTCCCGGCGGATCCGGGTGTCAACCGTACGGGTCGCCGATTCGGGCCCCCGGGCTCCTGTGGGATTTGATGGGAATTCGCCCAACGGGACGCTCTGGTCCGCCGCCCCGGGCCGTTGATATACCTCGTTGCCAGACTCGGGAGCGGTGTCCGCGCCGCCCCGGTGAGCTGCGACGAAAGGCTGACGGATCGATGAAGCTCCTCCGTGTCGGACCCCCAGGCGCCGAGCGCCCGGTCGTGCTGGGCGAGGACGGCACCGCGTACGACCTCTCCGGGCGGGCCCGCGACCTCGACGGGGCCTTCCTGTCCGGGCTGGACACCGCCGAGCTGGCCCGGGAGGTGGCCGCCGGACTGCTGCCGGTGGTGGACCTGGACGGCCTGCGGGTGGGCGCGCCGGTGGCCCGGCCCGGAAAGGTGGTCGGCATCGGGCTCAACTACCGCGACCACGCGGCCGAGGCCGGGGCCGCGATCCCGGCCGAGCCGGTGATCTTCCTCAAGCCGAGCTCCACCGTGGTCGGCCCGTACGACGAGGTGCTGGTGCCGCGCGGCGGCGAGAAGACCGACTACGAGGCCGAGCTGGCCATCGTGATCGGCCGCACCGCCCGCTACCTGGACTCGCACGCCGAGGCCGCCGGGGTGATCGCCGGCTACACGATCGCCAACGACGTCACCGAGCGGGCCTTCCAGTTCGAGCGCGGCGGCCAGTGGGACAAGGGCAAGTCGGCGGAGACCTTCACCCCGCTCGGGCCCTGGCTGGTCACCGCCGACGAGGTGGCCGACCCGCAGGCGCTGGCGCTGCGGCTCTGGGTCAACGGCGAGCAGCGGCAGGACGGGAACACCGCGGAGATGATCTTCCCGGTGCTCGAACTCGTCCGCTACGCCAGCCAGTTCATGGTGCTGGAGCCCGGCGACGTGATCGTCACCGGCACCCCGGCCGGGGTCACCCTGGGCCGCCCGGGCACGCCGTTCCTCGCCCCGGGCGACGTGGTCGAGATCGAGATCGACGGCCTCGGCCGCCAGCGCCAGGTGCTCGGCAAGGCCTAGCCCCGGGCGCACCCGGCCCTTGGCACGGGGGTCGGGAGCCCAGCCCGGGTCACCGCCCGCCCAGCACCGCGCGCAGCCGCCCGGCCCGGTCCGTCCGCGGGCCGTCCAGCGAGAGCAGCCCCGCCAGCACCTCCGCCGTCTGCGGATCGTGCAGCGCCGTCGCCGCCGCCATCGCCGTGAACTGGTCCACCAGCCAGTCGCGCAGCTCCGCCACCGGCAGCGCGCGCCCCTCGTCCAGCCAGCTCAGCGACGCGCCCTCGACCACCGCGATCCACGAGCGCACCAGCAGGGTCAGCCGCGGCCCGGGCTCCCGCACCCCCAGGTGCCGTACCGTCCGCTTGAGCGCCACCCGCCGGACGTCGTCCACGATCGCCGAGGTCCGGGCCGTCTCCACCACCGAGCCGCCGCGCAGCAGCGCCGAGTAGCCGGCCTCGTGCTCGGCCACGAAGTCGAAGTAGCCGTCCAGTACCGCCGCCAGCTGCTCGGACGGCGTCCCGCTCGGCGGGACGGTGAACCGGCTGGTCAGCTCGTCCGCTGCGGTGCGCAGCGCGGCCTCGTACAGCTGCTGCTTGCCGCCCGCGAAGTAGCGGTAGACCAGCGGCCGGGAGGCCCCGGCGGCCTCGGCGACGTCGTCGAGGCCCACCTCCTCGGGCGGCCGGGAGGCGAACAGCTCCAGGGCGACCGCGATCAGCTGCTCGCGCCGCTGTTCGACCGGCAGCCGCCGGTAGCCGGTGCGGCGCGGGCGCGGGCCGGGTTCGGCCGGGGCGGGGACCGGGTCGGCTGCCGTGGTGGGGCGGGCTTCCATGGTCGTCAGCGTAATGGCCGTCGGACGGATCGGGACCTGTCGGGCACGGATCTTTCCGAACGGGTGTTTGCGATGCCCACCGTCCGTCAAATCCCGGGCCGGTGCAGGTCAACCGGTCTGCGGCAAGGGCTTGCAATCGGCCCCGGCAACGCGATGATGGCCGAATGGCTGAAGAACCGATCACCTCCGACGGCGACACCCCGCGCCGCATCGCCGACGACTACGTCCGCGCCCTGGCCGACCTCGACCCGCTGACCGCGGTGTACCTCGGCCTCGACCCCGAGGACGACCGGCTGCCCGACCTCTCCCCTGCCGGCACCGAGGCGATCGCCGACCTCGGCCGCCGCACCCTGGCCCGGCTGGACGAGGCCGAGCGGGCCGGCGCCGCCGAGGGCGAGGACGAGGACGAGGCCGAGCGCCGCTGCGCCCGACTGCTGCGCGAGCGGTTGAGCGCCGAACTCGCCGTCCACGACGCGGGCGAGAACTTCCGCGCGGTGCGCAACCTGGCGTCCCCGGTGCACAACACCCGGGAGGCCTTCACCCTGATGCCCACCGGCACCGAGGCCGAGTGGCGGGTGGTCGGCCGTCGGCTGGCCCGCCTCCCGCTGGCGCTGGAGCAGTACCGGCAGACCCTGGCCGAGGGCGTCGAGCGCGGCCTGTTCTCCGGCCCCCGTCAGGTGGCGACGGTGATCGGGCAGTTCGGCGAGTGGCTGGACGGGGAGGTGCCCGGCGGCTGGTTCGGGCAGTTCGTCCAGGACGCGCCCCAGGCCGTGCACGCCGAGCTGTCCGCCCACGCGGTGGCCGCCGCCGAGGCACTGGCCGCGCTGCGCGACTGGATGCGCGACGTGTACGCCCCGGCCGCCGCCGACACCCCGGACCCGGTCGGCCGCGAGCGCTACGCCCGCTGGGTGCGCTACTGGACCGGCGCCGACCTGGACCTGGACGAGGCCTACGCCTGGGCCTGGGGCGAGTTCCACGACCTGTACGCGCAGATGACGGTCGAGGCCGGGAAGGTCCGTCCGGGCGCCGACCCGATGGCGGCGATGAAGTGGCTGGAGACGGACGGCCCGGCCATCGAGGGCGCCGAGCCGACCCGGGAGTTCCTGCAGGGCCTGATGGACCAGGCGGTCCGGGACCTCCAGGGCACCCACTTCGACCTGGCCGAGCCGGTCACCCGGGTCGAGTCGCGGATCGCCCCGGCCGGCAGCGCCGCCGCGCCGTACTACACCGCGCCCTCGCTGGACTTCAGCCGCCCCGGGCGGACCTGGCTGCCGCTGCTCGGCAAGGAGCGCTTCCCGGTCTGGGACCTGGTCTCCACCTGGTACCACGAGGGCGTCCCGGGCCACCACCTGCAGCTCGCGCAGTGGAACTACGTCGCCGACCGGCTCTCCACCTACCAGGTGAGCCTCGGCGGGGTCAGCGCCAACCTGGAGGGCTGGGCGCTGTACGCCGAGCGCCTGATGGACGAGCTCGGCTACCTCACCGACCCGGGCCACCGCCTCGGCTACCTCAACGCCCAGATGATGCGGGCGCTGCGGGTCATCATCGACATCGGCATGCACCTCGGCCTGGACTTCCCGGCGGACTCCCCGTACAAGCCGGGCGAGCCGGTGAGCCCGGGGCACGCCCGCGAGTTCTTCGGGCTGTACTGCGGCCTGTCCGCCGACTTCCTGGACAGCGAGCTGGTCCGCTACCTCGGCCTGCCCGGTCAGGCGATCGGCTACAAGCTCGGCGAGCGCGCCTGGCTGCGCGGCCGGGCGGCGGCGAAGGCGGCGCACGAGGCGCGCGGCGAGGAGTTCGACCTCAAGGCCTGGCACATGGCGGCGCTCTCGCAGGGCTCGCTGGGCCTGGACGACCTGGTCGCGGAGCTGTCGGCGCTGTAGGAGCCGTACGGAACAGTGCGGAACAGTGCGGAGCCGCACGGAGGGGCCCCGGGACTCGGTCGCGAGTCCCGGGGCCCTGGTCCGGACCGGTCCGACTGACGGCGATCCGATGGAAAGCTTGCAGCAAGGCCTTGCAGTCAACCTCCGGCGCCTGCTTGACTCCTGGCGACCGTCCAGGGACCAAGGAGGCGCCGCCATGCTGCCCGACACCACGCCGGCCGAGTTCGACCTGCTCGTCGTCGGCGGCGCCGGAGTGGACACCATCGTCCGGGTCGAACGGCTGGAGATCCCGCCCGGCGACTCCCGGTTCGTCGAGCCGGTGCGCGACTACGTCGGCCACACCGGCAACGGTGTCGCCCTCGGCGCCCACCGGCTCGGCCTGCGCACCGCCTTCCTGGACTTCCTCGGCGACGACCCGCAGGGCGACCTGGTCCGCGCCCACTACCGGCGCCACGGCCTGCACTTCGCGCACCTGGTGAGCCCGCACGGCACCCCGCGCGGAGTCAACCTGGTGGACGCGGCCGGCCGCCGGTTCTCCTTCTTCGACGGCCGCCACCCCGCCGACCTGCGGCTGCCGCGCGCGTTCCACCTCCCGTACGCCGAGCGCAGCCGGCACGTCCACCTCTCGATCACCGGCGTCAACCGGGACATGTACGGCGACCTCCACCGGCTCGGCCGCACCACCTCCACCGACCTGCACGACTGGGACGGCGTCGACCCGCACCACCGCGACTACGCCCTCAACTCCGACCTGGTGTTCCTCTCGGTGGCCGGCTGCCGTGGCCGGCACGAGCAGGTGATGCGCGCGATCCTCGCCGAGGGCCGGGCCACCGTGGTCACCGCCACCGCGGGCGCCGAGGGCTGCCACCTGCTCACCCGCGAGGACGGCGTCCCGCGCCATCTGCCCGCCGTCGACCCGGGCCGCCCGGTGGTCGACACCAACGGCGCCGGGGACGCCTTCGTCGCCGGCTTCCTGTACGCCTGGTTCCGCGGCCACCCGCCGCTGGACTGCGCCCGGGCCGGCTCGGCGGCCGGCGCCTTCGCCTGCACCACCGCCGGTACGCACACCGACTTCATCACCGCGACCGAACTCGATACCCTGCTGCTCCGGTGACCGATTTCTCATCGACCTCCAAGCCCGCGGTAACAACCTTTCCAGGCTGAGGCGGCATAGTCGTTGAGCGCACGCCGCCACCGACCAGGGCAGGAGAGACAGGCATGGGTCAGCACCGCCGCAAGAGGTCGCGCCGCCACCGTCTGCTCGCCCCCTCGCTGTTCACCGCGCTGTCCGCCGTCGTGGTAGCCGCGGTGGTGACCGGGACGCACGGGCTGGACCTGTCCGACGCGACGGCCGCCGGGAAGGCGGCCCGCAGCGTCCGGGCCGCCGCGCCGATGCCGACCGCCAGCCCGAGCGCCACCGCGGCCGATCCCGCCCCGCCCGCCCAGGCCTCGGCCAGCACGCCGAGCGACAGCCCGACCCCCGGCGCCGCGCCGACCCCCACCGACAGCCCCGCCGCCACCCCGACGGCCACCCCCGACACCCGCAGCGCCGCCCTCGGCACCACCGCCGTCGCCCCCGCCGACGACAAGGAGGCCTCCACCGTGGGCGCGCTGTTCAGCGGCTCGGTGGGGGCCGGCAACCACTTCTGCACCGCCAGCGTGCTGCACAGCGCGACCGGCAACCTGCTGCTGACCGCCGCGCACTGCATCACCAGCACCGACGGCGTGATCTTCGCCCCCGGCTACCGCGACGGCTCCGCCCCGTACGGGACCTGGCAGGTGACCGCGGTCCACACCGCCAGCGGCTGGTCCCAGAACGGCGACGTGGACGAGGACTTCGCGATCCTGGAGACCGCCCCCAGCAACGGCCGCAAGGTCGAGGACGTGGTCGGCGGCAACCGCCTGGGCGCCGGCGAGCCGTTCGGCGCCACCGTCCGCCTCTACGGCTACCCGGCCGACGCCGAGACGCCGAGCCTGTGCACCAACACGACCGCCCAGCAGAGCGCCTACCAGCGCGTCATCCAGTGCCCGTCCTACCCGGCCGGCACCAGCGGCGGCCCGTGGATCAACGCCGCCACCGGCGACGTGGTCGGCGCCATCGGCGGCTACCAGCAGGGCGGCGACAGCGACGACACCTCGTACAGTGCCTACTTCGACCACACCATCGCGGACCTGTACTCCCAGGCCGAGTCCGCCGCGTCCTGAGCGCCCGGCCGGCGCGGGGGAGCGGAACGGCCCGCGCCCCCGCCGGTGCCCGCGCACGAGGGTCCGACCCCGCCACCGCCGGTCCCCTCCCGGGCCCGGACATGACGAAGGCCCAGATCCGTGGATCAACTCCACTGATCTGGGCCTCAGTTGCACTTGCCGCGAAGTGCCCCCGGTAGGATTCGAACCTACGCACCCGCCTCCGGAGGGCGGTGCTCTATCCCCTGAGCTACGGGGGCCTGTTGGCCTGTCGGCCGCTTCCGCGTTCCGACGGAATGAACACTACCAGGCTTCGGCCGCGGTCCGTGCACGGGTTTCCGGAAAGATCGTCGGGCGGGCCCGGAGGGCGGAAGTGCCCAAAGGCCGGACGGGGCGGCGGGGCCGCCGATACCCTCGGTGAGGTGTCGGGAGTGTCCGGGCGGGTCCTCGTGGTGGACGACAGCGAGGTGATCCGCCAGCTGATCAGGGTCAACCTGGAGCTCGAAGGCTTCGAGGTGGTGACCGCCGCCGACGGCGCCGAGTGCCTGGAGGTGATCCGCCGGGTGAAGCCCGACGTGGTGACCCTGGACGTGATGATGCCCCGGCTGGACGGCCTGCGGACCGCGGCCCGGCTGCGGGCGACCCCGGACACCCGCCGGCTGCCGATCGCGATCGTGAGCGCCTGCACCCCGGCGGATCTGGACCTGGGGGAGACCGTCGGCGTGGACGGCTACCTCGGCAAGCCGTTCGACCCGGCCGACCTGGTGGCCCTGGTCCGGCGCCTGATGCGACTCACCGGGCAGCCCGAAGGGTTTCGCCCTGAGCGAACAGATCGCACGGATCGCGGCTGACGCCCCTGGCGGAACGGCGCGGCGGCGTCTCAACCGGTAAACCGAGTGGCGGGCGGACACCCCGTCTCGCCTACGCTTGGCGTCGTGACCCCCGCAGACCTTTCCCAGGCAATCCAGGCCGCAGTGAGCTCCGCCGTCGAGGCGGGCGAGCTGGCCGTCGCCGTGCCCGAGCACGTGACGGTCGAGCGGCCCAAGAACCGGGACCACGGCGACTACGCGACGAACGTGGCCCTCCAGCTCGCCAAGGCGGCCGGCAAGCCGCCGCGAGCCGTTGCCGAGGTTCTGGCCGAGCGCCTGCGAGGGATCACCGGCGTCGCCGAGGTCGACATCGCCGGTCCGGGCTTCCTGAACATCACCCTGGACACCGCCACCGCCGGTGCGCTGGCGCGCACCATCGTCGAGGCGGGCGAGGCCTTCGGCCGCAACGAGGCCCTCAAGGGCCTGAAGATCAACCTGGAGTTCGTCTCCGCCAACCCGACCGGCCCGATCCACATCGGCGGCGTCCGCTGGGCGGCCGTCGGCGACTCGCTGGCGCGCGTGCTGCGGGCCTCCGGTGCCGACGTCACCACCGAGTACTACCTCAACGACGCCGGCGTGCAGATCACCAAGTTCGCCGCCTCGCTGCAGGCCGCCGCGAACGGCCGCGAGGTGCCCGAGGGCGGCTACGTCGGCGAGTACATCGTCGACATCGCCAAGACGCTCACCGACGCGATCCCGGGCGTGCTCGACCTGCCCGAGGCCGAGCAGCTGCAGGTCTTCCGCACCGAGGGCCTCAAGCTCATGGTCGCCGAGATCAAGCGCTCGATGGACGAGTTCGGCACCCACTTCGACGTGTGGTTCTCGGAGAAGACGCTGCACGACTCCGGCGCCGTCGAGAAGGCCATCGACCGGCTGCGCGAGCAGGGCCACGTCTTCGAGCGGGACGGCGCGGTCTTCCTGCGCACCACCGACTTCGGCGACGACAAGGACCGCGTCCTGATCAAGGCCGACGGCGACAAGACCTACTTCGCCGCCGACGCCGCCTACTACCTGTCCAAGCGGGACCGCGGCGCCGAGGTCGCGCTGTACATGCTGGGTGCCGACCACCACGGTTACGTCAACCGCCTCAAGGCCATCTCGGCCTGCGCGGGCGACGACATGAACCGCAACATCGAGGTGAAGATCGGCCAGTTCGTGAAGATGCTTCGCGACGGCGAAGAGGTCCGCATGTCCAAGCGGGCCGGCAACATCATCACGATCGACGACGTGGTCGAGTGGATCGGCGTGGACGCCGCCCGCTACACCCTGGCGCGCTCCTCCACGGACTCGACGATCACGCTGGACATCAACCTGCTGACCAGCCAGTCCAACGAGAACCCGGTCTTCTACGTCCAGTACGCCCACACCCGGATGTGCGGCGTGGCGCGCAAGGCCGCCGAGCTGGGCGTGGACAAGGGCACGGCCGAGCAGTTCAAACCCGAACTGCTCGCCACCGAGTGGGAGAACGACATCCTCGGCGCTCTCGGCGAGTTCCCGCGCATCCTCGCCACCGCCGGCGAGCTGCGCGAGCCGCACCGGGTCGCGCGCTACCTGGAGGACCTCGCGGGCAAGTACCACCGCCTGTACGAGAACTGCATGTTCCTGCCGAAGGGCGACGAGGAGCTCTCCGACACGCACCGTGCCCGGCTCTGGCTGGTCGAGGCCACGCGCACGGTCATGGCCAACGGCCTCACGCTCCTGGGCGTGACGGCGCCCGAGCGGATGTAGGCACCACCCCCAAGCGCACAGCGGGGGCGGCTGACGGTCAACGGGGACCGTCGCCGCCCCTCGCCATAGGTCTCGAAGGACAGACGAGCATGAGCCGTTCCGCACACCCCGCAGGCCCCCGCCACGGCGACGTGCTGCCCGAGGGCCACTACCAGGCCCCGCCGGCCGACCTGAACGCGCTGGACCCCAAGGTCTGGTCGCGCACCGTCGCCCGCGACGCCGAGGGCGTGGCCACCGTCGGCGGGATCGACGTCAAGCAGCTGGCGGCCGAGTTCGGCACCCCGGCCTACGTGCTGGACGAGGAGGACTTCCGGACCCGGGCCCGCGCCTGGCGGGACGCCTTCGGCTCCGACGCGGACGTCTACTACGCCGGAAAGGCCTTCCTCTCCAAGGCGATCGTGCGCTGGCTGCACGAGGAGGACCTCAATCTCGACGTGTGCAGCGTCGGCGAGCTGGCGGTGGCGCTGGCCGCCGGGATGCCGCCGGAGCGGATCGCGCTGCACGGCAACAACAAGTCGGTGGACGAGCTCGAACACGCGGTGAAGAGCGGTGTCGGGCACATCGTGGTCGACTCCTACGAGGAGATCGAGCGCCTCGCCGCGATCGCCGCCCGCCACGGCGTGCGCCAGCAGGTGCTGATCCGGATCACCGTCGGCGTCGAGGCGCACACCCACGAGTTCATCGCCACGGCGCACGAGGACCAGAAGTTCGGCCTGTCCCTGAACGGGGGAGCGGCCGCCGAGGCGGTGCGCCGGGTGCTCGGCCGCGACAGCCTGGAGCTGCGCGGCATCCACTCGCACATCGGCTCGCAGATCTTCGACACGGCCGGCTTCGAGGTGGCCGCCCGCCGGGTGGTCGGCCTGCTGGCGCAGATCCGCGACGAGCACGGCGTCGAGCTGCCCGAGATCGACCTCGGCGGCGGCCTCGGCATCGCGTACACCAGCGAGGACGACCCGCGCGAGCCGGCCGAGATCGCGGCCGCGCTGGCCGACATCGTCCGCCGCGAGTGCGCCGCCGCGAACCTCGACACCCCCCGGCTGAGCGTGGAGCCGGGCCGGGCGATCGTCGGCCCGACCGCGTTCACCCTGTACGAGGTCGGCACGGTCAAGCCGCTGGAGGGCCTGCGGACCTACGTCAGCGTGGACGGCGGGATGTCCGACAACATCCGCACCGCGCTGTACGACGCCGAGTACTCGGTGGCCCTGGTGTCGCGCACCAGCGAGGCCGAGCCGATGCTGGTCCGGGTGGTCGGCAAGCACTGCGAGTCCGGCGACATCGTGGTGCGGGACGCCTTCCTGCCGGCCGACCTGACCCCGGGCGACCTGATCGCGGTGCCTGCCACCGGCGCCTACTGCCGCTCGATGGCGAGCAACTACAACCACGCCCTGAGGCCCCCCGTGGTCGCCGTCAAGGACGGTGCGGCCCGGGTGATCGTCCGGCGCGAGACGGAGGAGGATCTCCTGCGCCTGGATATCGGATGACGAAATTCTCGTCTCAGATCATGGAACGACCGTAGATCCGTGCGGAAAGTCCCCGAGACTGGTACGGACCGAAGTTCCCGGCGGCCCCGAAAACCCGCCGGAAATACCGAAGCACGATGAATGCAGAGCGGAGTCGGATGATGCGTACGCGCCCGCTGAAGGTGGCGTTGCTGGGTTGTGGTGTGGTGGGCTCCGAGGTGGCGCGCATCATGACGACGACGGCCGACGACCTCGCCGCTCGCATCGGTGCCCCGGTCGAGCTCGCCGGGATCGCGGTCCGCCGGGCCGGCCGGGTCCGCCCCGGGGTGCCCGAGCACCTGATCACCACCGACGCCGAGGCCCTGGTCAACCGGGGCGACATCGACGTGGTGGTCGAGGTGGTGGGCGGCATCGAGCCGTCCAAATCGCTGATCCTGTCCGCCTTCGAGCAGGGCGCCTCGGTGGTCAGCGCCAACAAGGCGCTGCTCGCCAGGGACGGCACCGAGCTGCACGCCGCGGCCGCCGAGGCCGGGGTGGACCTGTACTACGAGGCCGCGGTGGCGGGCGCGATCCCGCTGCTGCGCCCGCTGCGCGAGTCCCTCGCGGGGGACAAGGTCAACCGGGTGCTGGGGATCGTCAACGGCACCACCAACTTCATCCTCGACAAGATGGACACCACCGGCGCCGGCTACTCGGAGGCGCTGGAGGAGGCCACCGCGCTCGGCTACGCCGAGGCCGACCCGACGGCCGACGTCGAGGGCTTCGACGCCGCCGCCAAGGCCGCGATCCTGGCCGGCATCGCCTTCCACACCAAGGTCACCGCGGCGGACGTCTACCGCGAGGGCATCACCGAGGTGACCGCCGCCGACATCGCCTCCGCCAAGGAGATGGGCTGCGTGGTCAAGCTGCTCGCGATCTGCGAGCGGGCGGCCCACGGCGAGTCCGTCACCGCGCGGGTCCACCCGGCGATGATCCCGCTGTCGCACCCGCTGGCCTCGGTCCGCGAGGCGTACAACGCGGTGTTCGTCGAGGCCGAGGCGGCCGGCCGGCTGATGTTCTACGGCCCGGGCGCGGGCGGCTCGCCGACCGCCTCCGCGGTGCTCGGCGACCTGGTCGCGGTCTGCCGCAACAAGCTGGCCGGCGCCCCCGGTCCCGGTGACTCCGTGTACACCCGGCTGCCGGCCAAACCGATGGACGAGGTGGTCACCCGCTACCACGTCAGCCTGGACGTCGACGACCGCGCGGGCGTGCTCGCCCAGGTCGCGTCCGTGTTCGCCGAGCACGGCGTGTCCATCGACACCGTGCGCCAGCAGGGCCGCGACGGCGACGCCTCGCTCGTCGTGGTCACCCACCGTGCCACCGACGCCGCGCTGTCGGCGACGGTCGACAAGCTCCGCGCGCTGGACAGCGTGCGGGACGTGGCCAGCATCATGAGGGTCGAAGGGGAGTAAGGAACGATGATGAGCGGCGTTGCCGAGAACGCGGCCAGAAGCACCCACACCCACCAGTGGCGCGGGCTGATCGAGGAGTACCGGGACCGCCTGCCGGTCACCGCGGCCACCCCGGTGGTCACCCTGCTGGAGGGCGGTACGCCCCTGGTCCCCGCCCAGGTGCTCTCCGAGCGCACCGGCTGCGAGGTCTACCTCAAGGTCGAGGGCGCCAACCCGACCGGCTCCTTCAAGGACCGCGGGATGACGATGGCCATCTCCAAGGCCAAGGAGGAGGGCGCGCAGGCGGTCATCTGCGCGTCCACCGGCAACACCTCGGCCTCCGCCGCCGCGTACGCGGTGCGGGCCGGGATGGTCTCCGCCGTGCTCGTCCCGCAAGGCAAGATCGCCCTCGGCAAGATGGGCCAGGCGCTGGTGCACGGCGCCAGGATCCTGCAGGTCGACGGGAACTTCGACGACTGCCTGACCCTGGCGCGCGAACTGTCCGAGAAGTACCCGGTTGCCCTGGTCAACTCGGTGAACCCGGCGCGGATCGAGGGCCAGAAGACGGCGGCCTTCGAGATCGTCGACATGCTCGGCGACGCCCCGGACATCCACGTCCTGCCGGTCGGCAACGCGGGCAACATCACCGCGTACTGGAAGGGCTACCGCGAGTACGCGACCGACGGGATGTCCTCGCGCACCCCGCGGATGTGGGGCTTCCAGGCCTCCGGATCGGCCCCGATCGTGGACGGCGCACCCGTCCTCAAGCCGCAGACGATCGCGACCGCGATCCGGATCGGCAACCCGGCCTCCTGGGACCACGCGCTCGCCGCCCGGGACGAGTCCGGCGGCCTCATCGACAAGGTGACGGACCGTCAGATCCTCGCCGCCTACCGGCTGTTGGCCGCGCAGGAGGGCGTCTTTGTGGAGCCCGCCTCGGCCGCCTCGGTGGCCGGTCTGCTGGCGAAGGCGGAGGCCGGCCTGGTCGACCCGGGCCAGCGGATCGTCTGCACCGTGACCGGCAACGGCCTCAAGGACCCGGACTGGGCGGTGGCCGGCGCGCCGCAGCCGCAGATCGTCCCGGTCGACCCGGAGGCCGCGGCCCAGCGGCTCGGACTGCTCGACTGACAACGGGGCCTGACGCTTCGACGGGCCGGCCCTTTCGGGGGTCGGCCCGTCAAAGCTCTCCACTGACTCTTTTGTGTCAATTCCGTATCGCATTCCGATCCGATTCCGCCCCTCTCTTTGACGGAGAGGGGTGCGCATTCCGGCCAGAACCGGCAACACACCAGATCGAAGGCCCGCGGGGTGTACCACTGGGGAACCTCTCTTCGATACTCTGGCTTCGGCCGTGTGGCACATGCCCCGGGCCCGTCCTGGTACGGGTCGCGCCGACGACTGTGGCCGCCCGCCCCGTGGGGCCCTCGGCCCTTTTCCCACCCCTGCACCGACGACGCGCTCCGCGCTCGCCCGATTTCCCCAGGAGAGTCCACCGTATGGCCGGTCCTGCGTTCCGTGCCGCCGCCGTCCGGGTCCGGGTTCCCGCGACCAGCGCCAACCTCGGTCCGGGCTTCGATGCCTTCGGACTCGCGCTGGGTCTGTACGACGACGTGGTCGTCCGGGTCGCCGACTCGGGCCTGACCGTCGACATCGCCGGCGAGGGCGCCGAGACGCTGCCCCGGGACGAGCGCCACCTGCTGATCCGCTCGATGCGGGCCGCCTTCGACCGGCTCGGCGGCCAGCCGCGCGGCCTCGAAGTGGTCTGCGCCAACCGGATACCGCACGGCCGCGGCCTGGGCTCCTCCTCGGCCGCCATCTGCGCCGGCATCGTGGCCGCCCGGGCCGTCACCATCGGCGGCCCGTCCGCGCTGGACGACGACGCGCTGCTGGCCCTCGCCTCCGAGCTGGAGGGCCACCCGGACAACGTCGCGGCCTGCCTGCGCGGCAACTTCACCATCGCCTGGACCGACGAGGAGTCGGCCAAGGCGGTCGCCATGGAGCCCTCGGAGCAGGTCGTCCCGGTGGTGTTCGTCCCGGCCGCCGAGGTGCTCACCGAGACCGCCCGAGGCCTGCTGCCGAAGACCGTCCCGCTGGCCGACGCCGCCGTCAACGCCGGCCGCTCCGCGCTCATGGTGGAGGCGCTGACCAGGCGGCCCGAGCTGCTGCTCGCGGCCACCGAGGACCGGCTGCACCAGGACTACCGCGCCACCGCCATGCCGGACAGCGCCGCACTGGTCGGCGCACTGCGCGCGGAAGGCGTCCCCGCGGTCATCTCCGGGGCGGGGCCGACCGTGCTGGCGCTCACCGACGAGGCGGGCGTCGACAAGGTGCTCTCCTTCGCCGGCCACCACGGCCACGGCGGGGACCCGGCGTTCGCCGCACACCGGCTCGGCGTCGACCGGACCGGGGCCACCGTGCTCCCGCTGGACGTCTGAGCAGCCACGTCGGGCCCGGCGTCGAGCCGGGCCGTCCGGACACGATTGGCAGGCCCGAGGTCGGGGAATGTCTGAGGGGGTCGGTAGTGTTAATCTCATTGCTGCACCATGTGCCCTCCGGGGCTCGGTGCGCCGCGTCCCGATCCCAGCACTCCACGGCCGTGGAGTCGTGGCGATGTCCGGGGCGACGATTCTCCGGGAGCCCACCGCAGCGCGTACGCAGCCTGCCTGCGCGACATGCGGCCGCATCCCGAAGCCGTGACGGCACCTGACTCCCACCCGCGGCCTCCAACCTCGAGGCCAGGACGGGCGGAGCGCGGGTCACCGTCACGCGACGGGGGCCCGGGATTCGCAGGCAGCGTGGGGGCAACGCCCTCAGGGGAGGTCGACACACGACCGGCCCACGCGCCACCTCAGCACCACCGTGCTTCATGCACCGCACCTCGCAGCTCTCCCTCGACGGGCTCCCGCCATTCGAGGGATCACCGCCTCGGACCGACGCAGTCGAGCGTTGGTCAGGACAGCACAACCGGTCGCCGAGCCAGACAGGCCGACGTCCGCTCCAGGGAAGGACCCTTAGTGAGCGACTCCACCGATCTGATGGGCGCGCGCCCGGACGCCGAGGCGTCGGACGCAGCCGCCGCCCCCGCTGCCCCGGCACGCCGCCGCCGCAGTGCCGCCGCGGGCCTGGACGGTATGGTCCTCGCCGAGCTGCAGAAGCTCGCCGCGGACCTGGGCATCACCGGTACCGGACGCATGCGCAAGAGCCAGCTGATCGAGACCATCAAGGAGAAGAGCGGCGGGGACCCGCTGCTCGCCGCCGGTGGCGCCCCGGCCGCCAAGCGCACCGCCGCCAAGGCGGACGCCGAGGCCCCGGCCGAGAAGCCGGCCCGTCGCAGCAAGGCCGTGGCCGCCGCCGAGGCGCCGGCCGCCGAGCCGCAGGCCCAGATCGAGATCCCGGTCCAGGCCGCCGCCGAGACCGCCGCGCCCGCCCGTACCGAGCGCACCCGCCGCCGGGCCACCGCCGCCGCCGGTGCCCCGACCGCGCCGGTCGCCGCCGAGGCCGCCGCCGAGGCCGCCACCGTCGCGGTGGCCGAGCCCAAGCAGGCCGAGCGTCCGGCCGAGACCCGCGGCTTCGAGGGCCGCGAGGACGGTCGCGAGACCCGTCGCGACCGCCGCGAGCGCCGTGACCGCCGCGAGGGCGGCGAGCGCACCGAGCGTCAGGACGCCGGCGAGGCCCAGGCCGGACAGGACGGCGAGTCGCGCGAGTCGCGCCGCGACCGCCGCAACCGCCGCGAGCGCGCCGACCGCCAGACCCAGCAGGGTCAGCAGCAGGGCCAGGCCGACCAGCAGACCCGCCAGCAGGCTCAGCAGCAGCCGCAGGTCCAGCAGGGCGGCTACGACGACGACGAGTTCGGCGAGGGCCGCCGGGGCCGTCGCGGCCGGTACCGCGACCGCCGTGGCCGTCGCGGCCGCGAGGGCTTCGAGACCGGCACCGTCGAGCCGCAGATCGGCGAGGACGACGTCCTGATCCCGGTCGCGGGCATCCTCGACATCCTCGACAACTACGCGTTCGTGCGGACCTCCGGCTACCTGCCGGGCCAGAACGACGTCTACGTCTCGCTCGCCCAGGTCCGCAAGAACGGCCTGCGCAAGGGTGACGCCATCACCGGTGCGGTGCGCCAGCCGCGCGAGGGCGAGCGCCGCGAGAAGTTCAACGCCATGGTGCGGCTGGACTCCGTCAACGGCATGGACCCGGAGACCGGCCGCGGCCGCCCCGAGTTCAACAAGCTCACCCCGCTCTACCCGCAGGAGCGGCTGCGCCTGGAGAGCGACCCGGGCGTGCTGACCACCCGGATCATCGACCTCGTGTCGCCGATCGGCAAGGGCCAGCGCGGTCTGATCGTCGCGCCGCCGAAGACCGGCAAGACCATGGTGCTGCAGGCGGTCGCCAACGCGATCACCCACAACAACCCCGAGTGCCACCTGATGGTCGTCCTGGTCGACGAGCGTCCGGAGGAGGTCACCGACATGCAGCGGTCGGTGAAGGGCGAGGTCATCTCCTCGACCTTCGACCGCCCGGCCGAGGACCACACCACCGTCGCCGAGCTGGCCATCGAGCGCGCCAAGCGCCTGGTGGAGCTGGGCCACGACGTGGTCATCCTGCTGGACTCGATCACCCGCCTGGGCCGCGCCTACAACCTGGCGGCGCCGGCCTCCGGCCGCATCCTGTCCGGTGGTGTCGACTCGACCGCGCTGTACCCGCCGAAGAAGTTCTTCGGTGCCGCGCGCAACATCGAGAACGGCGGCTCGCTGACCATCCTGGCCACCGCGCTGGTCGAGACCGGCTCGCGCATGGACGAGGTGATCTTCGAGGAGTTCAAGGGCACCGGCAACATGGAGCTCAAGCTCGACCGCAAGCTCTCGGACAAGCGCATCTTCCCGGCCGTCGACGTGGACGCCTCCAGCACCCGCAAGGAGGAGATCCTGCTCGGCAGCGAGGAGTTGGCCATCGTCTGGAAGCTGCGCCGGGTGCTGCACGCGCTCGACTCGCAGCAGGCGATCGAGCTGCTCCTGGACAAGATGAAGCAGACCAAGAGCAACGCCGAGTTCCTGATGCAGATCGCCAAGACCACCCCCGGCTCCGGCGACTGACCGCGGCCGCACGGCTGTCGAAGCACGGAACCCCGGATCGCGCGAGCGGTCCGGGGTTCCGTGCTTCGGCACGCCGACCAGCGGGTCGGCGGCTTTGTTCCAGAGTTGGGACAACTTGGGGCTATTCGATCATCTTGTCCGTTTTACTCTGGTCCGTATGGCCGAGCACAAGAGGGTCCCGGGTCGCCGCCGCAAGGTCCTGCGGGTGGCCGCCTGCGCGTCCGCCGCACTCGTCGTCCTCGGTGGCGGGGCGGCCGGGTACGCGTACCTGAAGCTCAACGGCAACATCAAGAGCGTCGACATCGACGGCCGCCTCGGTGACGCCCGCCCCCCGGCGGCCACCGACGGCTCCTTCAACATCCTGGTGCTGGGCTCCGACTCCCGGGCCGGCGAGAACGGCGACCTGGCCGGCGGGGGCACCGGCGACACCGCCCGCTCCGACACCGCGATGGTGGTGCACGTCAGCCAGGACCACGCGCGGGCCTCCGTCGTCTCCGTCCCGCGCGACACCCTGGTCGACCGCCCGGACTGCACCGACGCGAACGGCAAGGCCGTCCCGGCCGCCAGGCGCGCGATGTACAACAGCGCCTTCGAGGCCGGCGGCGCGGCCTGCGCGGTGAAGACCACCGAGCAGCTCACCGGGCTGCGGATGGACCACTACCTGCAGGTCGACTTCGCCGGCTTCGCCCGGGTCGTGGACGCGATAGGCGGGGCCACCGTGTCCACCACGGTGGCCATCCACGACAAGGACAGCGGGCTCGACCTGCCGGCCGGCGAGCACCACCTCGACGGGCAGCAGGCGCTGGCCTTCGTCCGCACCCGGCACGGCGTCGGCGACGGCAGCGACCTCGGCCGGATCGAACTGCAGAAGCAGCTGGTCAAGTCGTTGCTCCAGCAGGCCGGCGGGATCGGGCTGTTCTCCAACCCGGTCAAGCTGTGGTCGATCGGCGACACCATGACCAAGAGCGTCACCACCGACTCCGCGCTGGGCTCGGTGAACTCCCTGGTGGGGCTGGTCCAGGAGCTCAAGGGGATCGGTCCGGACCAGCTGACCATGGTCACCCTGCCGGTCGAGACCGCCCCCGGCGACCCCAACCGGGTGGTCCCGCAGCAGCCGCAGGCCCAGCAGCTCTGGACGGCGCTCAAGGCCGACCGGCCCGTCCCGCAGGCGGTCGTCTCGGCCCAGCCGCAGAACCCCGCCCAGGCGGCCCCCACGGCCTCCCCGACGGCCTCCGCGACGGCTGTCCCGACGGCCGTCCCGAAGCCCGCCGCGACGGCCACGGCACGACGCTGACGGCATCCGGACGGCGCCCGGAATATCCCGGAACAAGCCCCCGTTTTGGAAGGTGCGGCCGGTCTGGCAGACTGGTCCGTCGGTCCCGGTTCACGAGCGGCACTCAGCCGCCGACCCGGTGCCCTCCCGAAACCTAGGAGAACCCCTTGAAGTCCAACGTTCACCCGGAGTACGTGGTCACCCGCGTGACCTGCACCTGCGGCGCCGAGTTCACCACCCGCTCGACCGAGACCAGCGGCGAGATCCGCGCCGAGGTCTGCTCGCAGTGCCACCCGTTCTACACCGGCAAGCAGAAGATCCTCGACACCGGTGGCCGCGTGGCCCGCTTCGAGGCCCGCTTCGGCAAGCAGCACAGCGCGAAGGCCTAGCGCTCCCTCGGCGCCGGTTCCCGGCGCCCCCGTACTCGTTCCGGGGGCGCTGGGGACCGGCGCCGTTCGCTTCCCCCACGCGTTCCGCACGCCCCGCGTCCACCACCTCGCACGTTCCTAGCCCCGGGAAGAAGGCCACCCCATGTTCGAGGCAGTCGAAGAGCTCCTCGTCGAGCACGCCGACCTCGAAAAGAGGCTGGCCGACCCGTCCGTCCACTCCGACCAGGCGAACGCCCGCAAGCTGGCCAAGCGGTACGCCGAGCTGACCCCGATCACCCGGGTCTACCGGGAGTGGCGGCAGGCCGGCGAGGACATCGAGGCCGCGCGCGAACTCGCGGCCGAAGACCCGGAGTTCATCTCCGAGGTGAAGGACTCCGAGCAGCGTCGCGACGAACTGACCGAGGAGCTGCGGCTGCTGCTGGTGCCGCGCGACCCGAGCGACGACAAGGACGTCATCCTGGAGATCAAGGCGGGCGAGGGCGGCGAGGAGTCCGCGCTGTTCGCCGGCGACCTGCTCCGGATGTACCTGCGCTACGCGGAGCGGATCGGCTGGAAGACCGAGGTCATCGACTCCAACGAGTCCGACCTCGGCGGCTACAAGGACGTCTCGGTGGCCGTCAAGACCAAGGGCAACACCGAGCCCGGCCAGGGCGTCTGGGCCCGGCTGAAGTACGAGGGCGGCGTGCACCGCGTGCAGCGCGTCCCCGCCACCGAGTCCCAGGGCCGCATCCACACCTCCGCGGCGGGCGTGCTGGTCACCCCCGAGGCCGAGGAGGTCGAGGTCGAGATCCACGCCAACGACCTGCGCATCGACGTCTACCGCTCCTCCGGCCCCGGCGGCCAGTCGGTCAACACCACCGACTCCGCGGTCCGGATCACCCACCTGCCGACCGGTATCGTGGCGTCCTGCCAGAACGAGAAGAGCCAGCTGCAGAACAAGGAGCAGGCGATGCGCATCCTGCGTTCGCGGCTGCTGGCCGCCGCGCAGGAGGAGGCCGAGCGCGAGGCCTCGGACGCGCGTCGCAGCCAGGTCCGTACGGTGGACCGCTCCGAGCGGATCCGGACGTACAACTACCCCGAGAACCGCATCTCGGACCACCGCACGGGGTTCAAGGCGTACAACCTGGACCAGGTCCTGGACGGCGACCTGAACGCGGTGATCCAGTCCTGCGTCGACAAGGACGCGGCGGCCAAGCTCGCCGCGGCCCAAGAGAACTGAGACCGGCGCGCCCCAGCCCGACGCAAGCCTGAAGCCGGAGCGCAGAAACAAGAGGTCGTACGGATGAACCTGCTGCTCGCCGAGGTGGCCCAGGCCACCCAGCGGTTGGCCGCGGCCGGCGTGCCGTCGCCGCGCTTCGACGCGGAGGAACTCGCCGCCTACGTCCACAACGTCAAGCGCAGCCAGCTGCACACGGTGAAGGACGCCGACTTCGACGCCCGCTACTGGGAGGCGGTCTCGCGCCGCGAGGCGCGCGAGCCGCTCCAGCACATCACCGGGCGGGCGTTCTTCCGCTACCTCGAACTGGAGGTCGGCCCCGGGGTGTTCGTGCCCCGGCCGGAGACCGAGACGGTCGTCGAGTGGGCGATAGACGCGGTGCGCGACATGGACGTCGCCGAGCCGCTGGTGGTCGACCTGTGCTCCGGCTCCGGCGCCATCGCGCTCGCCCTGGCCCAGGAGCTGCCGCGCTCGACCGTGCACGCCTTCGAACTCGACGAGGGCGCGCTGGAGTACACCCGGCGCAACATCGAGGCCAGCCCGGACCGCGCGCGGGTCACCCTGCACGCCGGGGACGCCACCAAGGCCTTCGAGGACGACCGCTCCTGGGACGGCCGCTTCGACCTGGTCATCTCCAACCCGCCGTACATCCCGCTCACCGAGTGGGAGTACGTCGCGCCGGAGGCCCGCGACCACGACCCGCAGATGTCGCTGTTCTCGGGCGAGGACGGCCTGGACACCATCCGCGGCATCGAGCGGGTGGCCGCACGGCTGCTGCGCCCGGGCGGCGCGGTGGTGATCGAGCACGCCGACCAGCAGGGCGGCCAGGTGCCGTGGATCTTCAACGAGGAACGCGGCTGGACGGACACCGCCGACCACCGCGACCTGAACAACCGGCCGCGCTTCACGACCGCCCGAAGGGTCGGGTCGTGAACATCGAACGCAGCACGACCGCCCGAAGGGTCGGGTCGTGAACATCGAACGCAGCACGACCGCCCGAAGGGTCGGGTCGTGAACATCGAACGCAGCACGACCGCTCGTAAATCCGCGCTGTGAACACCGTGATGAGCCATTCCGGAAGGGGACCGCACCGATGAGCCGCCGCTACGACTGTTCCGACGCCGGGGACCGCGCCACCGGCCTGCGCGAGGCCGCCTCGGCCATCCGCCGCGGCGAACTCGTCGTGCTGCCCACCGACACCCTGTACGGGGTCGGCGCGGACGCCTTCTCCCCGGAGGCCGTCGGCGACCTGCTGGCCGCCAAGGGCCGCGGCCGCAACATGCCCTCGCCCGTCCTGGTCGGCTCGCCGACCACCCTGCACGGTCTGGTCACCGACTTCTCCGAGCAGGCCTGGGAGCTGGTCGACGCCTTCTGGCCCGGCGGGCTCACCCTGGTCGCCCGGCACCAGCCCTCGCTGCGCTGGGACCTCGGCGAGACCCGCGGCACCGTCGCGGTCCGGATGCCGCTGCACCCGGTCGCCATCGAGCTGCTGAACAACACCGGCCCGCTGGCCGTCTCCAGCGCCAACAAGACCGGCGGGCCGTCCCCGGCGACCTGCGACGAGGCGCAGGCCCAGCTCGGCGACGCGATCTCGGTCTACCTGGACGGCGGCCAGGCCGATCACGCCACCGCCTCGTCCATCGTCGACGTCACCGGCAAGGTGCCGGTCCTGCTGCGGGCCGGCGCGATCAGCATCGAGCAGCTGAGGGAGGTCGTCCCCGACCTGGAGGCCGGAAGTTGACACCCACCGCCTCGCTCCATGACGGGCCCGGCATAGCGCCGTACCTGGCCGTGGGCCCCAGGCCGCTGGACCACTTCCGGATCCTGTTCGTCTGTACCGGGAACATCTGCCGCTCGCCGATCGCCGAGCGGCTCACCCGGCGTGAGCTGGACACCCGGCTCAGCCCCCGGGTGGCCGGCCGCATGCTGGTGGAGAGCGCCGGCACCTGGGGCCACGTGGGCGCGCCGATGGAGGACCACGCCGCGACCGTGCTCGACGAGTACGGCGCCGACAGCGGCGGCTTCACCGGCCGCGAGCTGCTCGACGAGCACGTGGTGGAGGCCGACCTGGTGCTCACCGCGACCCTGGACCACCGCGCCCAGGTGATCTCGATGGGCCACGAGGCGGGGCTGCGCACCTTCACGCTGAAGGAGTTCACCCGCCTGGTGCGGACGATCGACCCGGGCACCCTGCCCGACCCCCGCCGTGGCGCCGACGTCACCGAGCGGGCCCGCGCGCTGGTGCGGGCGGCCGCCGCGCTGCGTGGCTGGCTGCTGGCCGCCACCCCGGAGTCGGACGAGCTGGAGGACCCGTACGGGGCTCCGATCGGCATGTTCCGCAACTGCGGCGAGGAGATATTCCACGCGGTCGAGCCGGTGGTCACCGCGCTCACCGGCATTTCCGCGCCGCGCTGAGCCCTGGCTCCGAACGGCCCCGCGTCGCCGCGCCGGGTGGCGCAGGCGGTCCTACTCTGAGTAGACCGTCCATGCCGCGCCTGGGAGCCCTGCCATGACCGTCACCGATGCCGCTGCCGGCTCGACCGCGACGAGGGGGCGCCCGTGGGCGTCCGAGGCGCTGCACCGGGCGGATCCGCAGATCGCCGACCTGCTGGCCGCCGAGGCCGAGCGGCGGGCCGAGACCATCCAGCTGCTGGCGGGGGAGAACCTGACCAGCCCCGCCGTCCTCGCGGCGCTGACCGGGCCGCTGATCGACAAGTACGCCGAGGGCTATCCGGGCCGCCGGCACCACACCGGCTGCGCGCTGGCGGACGCCGCGGAGCTGCTGGCGATCGACCGGGCCCGTGAACTGTTCGCCGCCCCGCACGCCAACGTCCAGCCCCGGTCCGCGACTTCGGGGATGCTGGCGGCCTACGCGGCGCTGCTGCGGCCCGGTGACGGGGTGCTGGCGATGTCGCTGGAGCACGGCGGCCACCTCAGCTGCGGCTCGCGGGCGAACTTCTCCG
Source organism: Kitasatospora sp. NPDC023118 (assembly GCF_055560875.1). Taxonomy (NCBI): domain Bacteria; kingdom Bacillati; phylum Actinomycetota; class Actinomycetes; order Kitasatosporales; family Streptomycetaceae; genus Kitasatospora; species Kitasatospora sp. NPDC023118. Next base: position 259,685 of record NZ_JBVHHW010000004.1, on the reverse strand, counting down.
GCCGCTGGTTCGCCTTCACCGGCTACGGCGTGCGCGAGAGCGACGGCCTGATCGACCTCGACCAGGTGCGCGACCTGGCCCGGCTGCACCGCCCCAAGGCCATCGTGGCGGGCTCGATCTCCTACCCCCGGCACCCGGACTGGGCGGCCTTCCGGGAGATCGCCGACGAGGTGGACGCCTACCTGATCGCCTCCGCCGCGCAGACCACCGGCCTCATCGCCGCCGGGGAGGCGCCCTCCCCGGTGCCGTACGCCGACGTCACGGTGGCGGCCACCCACAAGCTGCTGCGCGGCCCGCGCGGGGGCCTGCTGCTGTCCACCGCGGAGCTGGCCGAGCGGGTGGACCGGGCGGTGTTCCCGTTCAGCCAGGGCGGTGCGGCGATGAACGAGGTAGCCGGCAAGGCGGTCGCCCTCGCGGAGGCCGCGAAGCCCGCCTACCGGGCCTACGCGCGGCGGGCGGTGGCCGGGGCGCGGGCACTGGCCGCGGGGCTCGCAGAGGCCGGAATGCGCCCCCTGACGGGCGGTACCGACACCCACCTGGTGACCGCCGACGTGAGCCCGCTCGGGGTGACCGGCGCGGAGGCCGAGCGGCGCTGCGCGGCGGCCGGGCTGCTGCTCGGCAAGTGCGCGCTGCCGTACGACCCGGCGCCGCCCGCCGAGGCCTCCGGGATCAGGCTGGGCACGGGCACGGTGACCAGCCAGGGGATGGGCGAGGCGGAGCTGTCCGACATCGCCGGGCTGATCGCGCGACTGCTCGCCGGGGAGGCGGCCGCGCCGGTCGCGCGGCGGGTCCGGGAGCTGGCGGCGGTCTTCGCGGAACCCCGCTGAAGGCCTGAGCGGGCGACGGCGGGCGAACCGACCAAGAGGTGTCGTCCACGGGTATCCGGTTTCTCCTACCCGGGAAGGCGAACCGCGATGCACATCATGGGCGTCCGACTCAATAAGGTGTGTGCCGTGGCGACGCACCTCGAACCCCGGGAAGGCAGGGGAGTACCTTCGGTACCTCCCCGTTCGACAGTGATGCAGGAGGCCAGTGGTGCGTGAGTATCTGCTGGTGCTGTTCTGCACCGCCGCCGTCACCTACCTGCTGACCGGCCCGGTCCGGAAGTTCGCCATCGCGGCCGGCGCGATGCCCCCGGTCCGCGCCCGTGACGTGCACCGCGAGCCCACCCCGCGCCTCGGCGGGATCGCCATGTTCGGCGGGCTGTGCGCGGGCATCCTGGTCGCCTCGCAGCTGGACAACCTGAGCAAGGTGTTCTCCCAGGGCAGCGACATCCGCGCGCTGCTGTCCGGCGCCGGGATCATGTGGCTGCTGGGCGTGCTCGACGACAAGTGGGGCGTGGACGCGCTGGTGAAGCTCGGCGGTCAGATGATCGCCGCCGGTGTGATGGTCTGGCAGGGCGTCACGGTGATCACCCTGCCGGTGCCCGGGGTGGGCGCGGTCGCGGTGAGCCCGACCCAGGGCATGGTCATCTCGGTCACCCTGGTCGTCGTCATGGTCAACGCGGTGAACTTCATCGACGGTCTGGACGGCCTGGCCGGCGGCATGGTCTGCATCGCCGCGATGGCGTTCTTCCTGTACAGCTACCGGCTCTGGTACGGCTACGCGATCACCGACGCGGCCCCCGCCGTGCTGTTCAGCGTGCTGCTGATCGGCATGTGCCTGGGCTTCCTGGCGCACAACATGCACCCCGCGCGGATCTTCATGGGCGACTCCGGCTCGATGATGCTGGGTCTGATGCTGGCCGTCGCCGCGATCTCGATCACCGGCCGGGTCGACCCGGACCTGATCAACAACGAGACCGGCTCGCAGACCGCCACCGTGCACGCCCTGGTGCCGATCTACATCCCGCTGCTGCTGCCGCTGACGGTCATCGCGCTGCCGCTGGCCGACCTGCTGCTCGCGGTGGTGCGTCGCACCTGGGCCGGTCAGTCCCCGTTCGCCGCCGACAAGCGCCACCTGCACCACCGACTGCTCCAGGTCGGGCATTCGCACAGCCGTGCCGTACTGATCATGTACTTCTGGGCCGCGCTGATCGCCTTCGGCACGGTGGCGTTCTCGGTGACCAACACCGGCCGCACCGTGGTGCTGACCCTCGCCGGGCTCTGCCTGGTCGGCCTGGTAGTGCTGCTGACCCCGCGGTTCCGGCCGCGCGCCCCGCGGGCGGTGCAGTCCTTCGTCCCGCCTCGGTACCGGCGGCAGTCCTCCGCTCCGATGGCTGAACTGTCGGCGAAGGACAAACAACTTCTGGGTGAAGCCAGCCGCGGCTCCTCCGCACCCTCAGGCCACGACAAGGCCACCGGCCGTCGCTAGTGGGAGAGTTGACGTTCCGTCAAATAGCCTCACCCATGCGGTGGATTCGTTGCGCCGCCGGTGTGACAGGAGCCACACGTTCATGGTAAAGCTCTCATCAAATAGTTTGTGATACCGTTCACGAGTACCGAGAACACGCCGAAAGACCTGACAGGTGGAGGACTTCCGTCCCTGGTCGGTCTCCCTCGACGGGCCCGCCGCTTTCGCGGGCGGCCCGGCGGCGGCCCGCTCGGTCCGGTGCCACCACCACCGTTGTGCCTGTCACCACCGTTGTGCCTGTCACCACCGTCTGTGCCCGTCCCCCGCCACATCGACATGCCGCCGGAGCTGCCGACATGCCGTCCACCGACGCCCGGATCCTCCGAGGCGCCGCGATTCCCACTGCGGTCGCCGGGATCATCGCCATGGCGATCTCGTTCGCCGTCGCCGGTGGGAAGGGGCTGCTCGGCGCCCTCATCGGCGCACTGCTCGTGATGGCCTTCTTCAGCTTCGGCCAGTTCGCGCTGGACCGGCTGACCAGGTCGAACCCGCAGCTCATGATGGCCGCGGCGCTCCTGGTGTACACCACTCAGATCCTGCTGGTCGGCATCGTCCTGGCGGTGTTCAAGAACACCGAGCTCTTCAACCGGCAGGCCTTCGCCTTCACCCTGCTCGGCTGCGCCCTGATCTGGACGGGCTTCCAGGTGCGCGGCGCGCTCAAGGCCAAGACCTTCTACGTCGACCCCGACGCCTCGGAAAACAAGGGTGACAAGCCCTCCGGCAAGGGTCGTCAACAGTGACGAGGCCCAACTGTCCCCCCAACGAGGGGGGCGGTGTTTATGCCGCACTGACGGGCTGCTATCGTCCGTCGCAACAACGGAGTACGGGAAGAGGCCAGGTCTGTCCGGACAGTGGACGGATCGCCCCCCGGATCCGCGCAGTCTTCGATGATCTCGCTGTGGTGCAGCGCACTGCCGCGCGGGATCGGCGAGAAACCCATCAAGTTCCAGTGCCGCTCCGTGGTCGCAGGCCACGCCGACACACCGAGGTTGCCGTAATCATGCGTCACGACGAAGGAGTCCGTGGTGAGTGCTGAACTCACGCCCCTCGCCTCAGGCAGTTGCCACTTCGGGGACGCTGGCTGCGGCTTCCCGGCCCCGGGTCTGAACGAGTTCCAGTTCAAGCCGATCTTCTCGGTCGGCGGCATCGACTTCAACAAGCCGATGCTGCTGTCGATCCTCGTCGCGCTGCTGGTGGTCGTCTTCTTCTGGGCCGCCTTCGCCAAGCCGCGCCTGGTGCCGGGCAAGCTGCAGCTGGTCGGTGAGATCGGCTACGACTTCGTCAAGCGCTCCATCGTGATGGAGACGATCGGCAAGAAGGGCGAGAAGTACGTCCCGATGCTGGTCTCGATGTTCTTCTTCATCTGGTTGATGAACATCATGTCGATCATCCCGTTCGCGCAGTTCCCCGTGACGGCGGCGATCGCGTTCCCGGCCGGCCTCGCGGCCGTCGTGTGGATCACCTACATGACGCTGACCTTCAAGAAGCACGGCTTCGTCGGCGGTCTGAAGAACCTCTGCTGGCCCTCGGGCATCCCCGGCTGGGTCATGTTCATCCTGGTGCCGATCGAGTTCTTCTCGAACATCTTCGTGCGCCCCTTCACGCTCGCGGTCCGAGCCTTCGCGAACATGTTCGCCGGCCACCTGCTGATCGTGATGTTCTCCATCGCCTCCTGGTACCTGCTCAGCCCGACCCTGGGCGCGCTGTACGGCTCGGCCTCCTTCATCGTGGCCGTCGCGCTGACCGCCTTCGAGCTGCTGGTCCAGTTCCTGCAGGCCTACATCTTCGTGATGCTGGCCAGCAGCTACATCGCCGGTGCCCTGGAAGAGGCGCACTGAGCCAGGGGCCCTCGGCCCCACCTGAACCACCTCCCGGATCGCCCGGTGGCCAATCACCACCGGTTCACCACCCCTGCAAAGGACAACGTCAATGAGCAGCATCCTCGCCGAGGGCAACGTCTACGGTTCCGTCGCCTCCATCGGCTACGGCCTCGCCGCGATCGGCCCCGGCATCGGCGTCGGTCTGATCTTCGGCAACGGTGTCCAGGCCATGGCCCGTCAGCCCGAGGCTGCCGGTCTCATCCGTTCCAACATGTTCATCGGCTTCGCGCTGACCGAGGCGCTCGCCCTCATCGGCATCGTCATGCCGTTCGTCTTCGGCAACAAGTAATCCTGCCGCAGACCCTTTCGAGGAAGGTCCAGAAATGAGCATCGTGGCTCAGCTCGCGGCTGAGGAGAAGATGAACCCTCTTCTCCCCAACACGCCCGAGATCGTTATCGGCCTGCTCTGCTTCTTCATCGTCTTCGGTCTGCTCGGCAAGAAGCTCCTCCCCAGCATCGAGAAGGTGCTGTCGGAGCGCCGGGACGCCATCGAAGGCGGCATGGAGCGCGCCGAGGCCGCTCAGGCCGAGGCCCAGGCCCTGCTTGAGCAGTACCGCGCCGAGCTTGCCGAGGCGCGCCACGAGGCTGCCCGCATCGTCGAGCAGGCTCGCGAGCAGGGTGCCGCCCAGCTTGCCGAGATGCGCGAGGAGGGCCAGCGTCAGCGCGAGGCCATCGTCGCCGCCGGTCACGCGCAGATCGAGGCCGACAAGAAGCAGGCGACTGCCGCCCTGCGTCAGGACGTGGGTTCGCTGGCCACCCAGCTGGCTTCCCGCATCGTCGGCGAGTCCCTTGAGGACAACGCCCGGCAGAGCGGCGTGATCGACCGCTTCCTGGACGAGCTGGAGGCCAAGGCCGCCGTTGCTCAGGGTGCGGCCAAGTGATCGGCGCCAGCCGCGAGGCTCTTGCCGCCGGTCGGCAGAACCTGGAGAGCCTGACCGACTCCACCTCGGTGGACGCGGCCAAGCTCGCCGAGGAACTCACCGCCGTCACGGCCGTGCTGGACCGCGAGGTCTCGCTGCGCCGCGTCCTGACCGACCCGTCCCGGTCCGGCCAGGACAAGGCCCAGCTGGTCACCTCGCTGCTGACCGGTCAGGTCTCCGGCGAGGCCGTCGACCTGGTCTCCGGTCTGGTCCGCTCCCGCTGGTCGGGTTCGCGTGACCTGGTGGACGCGACCGAGGAGCTCGCCGCGTACGCCGAGATCATCGCCGCGGACAGGGCCGGCGTCCTGGACGACGTCGAGGACGAGCTGTTCCGTTTCGGCCGGGTGGTGAGCGGCTCGCACGAGCTGCGCGCCGCGCTGACCGAGCCGAAGGCCGGCGCCGTCGCCAAGGCCGAGCTGATCAAGAAGCTGCTCGGGGGCCGCGCCAACGCCGGTACCGTCCGGCTGGTCACCGCCATCGTCAACGCGCCGCGTGGCCGTAGCCTGGAGCAGGGCCTCGAGTCCTACTCGAAGCTCGCCGCCGCGCGCCGCGGCCGCGTGGTGGCCCTGGTCACCAGTGCGGTGCCGCTGTCGGACACCCAGAAGGAGCGCCTGTCCGGTGCTCTGGGCCGGATGTACGGCCGTCAGGTCCACCTGAACATCGACATCGACCCCGAGGTCGTCGGCGGTGTCCGGGTGCAGATCGGCGACGAGATCATCGACGGCACCGTGTCGAGCCGCCTCGAAGGCGCTCGCCAGTCGCTCGAAGGCTGAGCACCCAAGCAGCACATCCGACCCTCGGTCGGGAAACCGGTTCCCCAAGGAGCCGGCAAATCGTACGGCCGGTTCATACGACCCGGCCGAGAGTCGAGTACTTGCGGCCCTCAATGGCGGGCCGAGGATCGCAAACTAGGAGAGCAGGGAAGCCTGATGGCGGAGCTTACGATCCGTCCGGAGGAGATCCGGGACGCGCTGGCCGACTTTGTCCAGTCGTACCAGCCGGACGCCGCCTCTGTGGAAGAGGTCGGCACGGTCACTGACGCGGCGGACGGCATCGCGCATGTCGAGGGCCTGCCCTCGGTCATGGCGAACGAGCTGCTGAAGTTCGAGGACGGCACGCTCGGCCTCGCGCTGAACCTCGACACCCGCGAGATCGGTGTCGTCGTCCTGGGTGAGTTCGGCGGCATCGAAGAGGGCCAGACCGTGCGCCGCACCGGCGAGGTCCTCTCGGTCCCCGTCGGCGACGGCTACCTCGGCCGCGTCGTGGACCCGCTGGGCAACCCGATCGACGGCCTGGGCGAGATCGCGGCCAGCGGCCGCCGCGCCCTGGAGCTGCAGGCCCCCGGCGTCATGGCCCGCAAGTCGGTCAAGCAGCCGCTGCAGACCGGCATCAAGGCCATCGACGCGATGACCCCGATCGGCCGCGGCCAGCGCCAGCTGATCATCGGTGACCGCCAGACCGGCAAGACCGCGGTGGCCGTCGACACGATCATCAACCAGCGCGACAACTGGCGCTCGGGCGACCCGGAGAAGCAGGTCCGCTGCATCTACGTCGCCGTGGGTCAGAAGGGCTCCACCATCGCGTCCGTCCGCGGCGCCCTGGAGGAGGCCGGCGCGCTGGAGTACACCACCATCGTGGCCGCTCCCGCCTCCGACCCGGCCGGCTTCAAGTACCTCGCGCCGTACACCGGTTCGGCCATCGGCCAGGAGTGGATGTACGACGGCAAGCACGTCCTGATCATCTTCGACGACCTGTCGAAGCAGGCCGAGGCCTACCGCTCCGTCTCCCTGCTGCTGCGCCGCCCGCCGGGCCGCGAGGCCTACCCGGGTGACGTCTTCTACCTGCACTCCCGCCTGCTGGAGCGCTGCGCCAAGCTGAACGACGCCCTGGGCGGCGGCTCGATGACCGGTCTGCCGATCATCGAGACCAAGGCCAACGACGTCTCGGCGTACATCCCGACCAACGTCATCTCCATCACCGACGGCCAGTGCTTCCTGGAGTCCGACCTGTTCAACGCCGGCATCCGCCCGGCCGTGAACGTCGGTATCTCGGTCTCCCGCGTCGGTGGCTCCGCCCAGATCAGGGCCATGCGCTCGGTCGCCGGCCGTCTGCGTCTGGACCTCGCCCAGTACCGTGAGCTGGAGGCCTTCGCCGCCTTCGGTTCCGACCTGGACGCGGCCTCCAAGGCCCAGCTGGAGCGCGGTGCGCGCATGGTCGAGCTGCTGAAGCAGGGTCAGTACCAGCCGTTCCCGGTCGAGGAGCAGGTCGTCTCCATCTGGGCCGGCACCACCGGCAAGATGGACGACGTCCCGGTCGCCGAGATCCGCCGCTTCGAGCGCGAGTTCCTGGACCACGTGCGCCTGCAGCACAAGGACCTGCTCGCCGGCATCGTCGAGACCGGCCTGCTCGCCGACGGCACCGTCGACGCGCTGACCACGGCGATCGAGGCCTTCAAGCAGGGTTACCAGACCGCTGACGGCAAGCTGCTCTCCGAGCAGGCCTGAGTCCGGCAACGAGGGAAAGGACGTAACGACCCATGGGAGCACAGCTTCGGGTCTACAAGCGCCGGATCCGCTCTGTCACCGCGACGAAGAAGATCACCAAGGCGATGGAGATGATCTCCGCGTCGCGCATCGTCAAGGCGCAGCGCGCGGTGGCCGCCTCCACTCCGTACGCCGATGAGCTCACCCGGGCGGTGACGGCGGTGGCCACCCGGTCCAACGCCAAGCACCCGCTCACCACCGAGAACCCGGACGCCAAGCGCGCCGCCGTCCTGCTGATCACGGCGGACCGCGGCCTGGCGGGCGGTTACTCGACCAACGCCATCAAGGCGGCGCAGACGCTCACCGAGCGCCTGCGCGGCGAGGGCAAGGACGTGGTGACGTACATCATCGGCCGCAAGGGTGTCTCGTACTACACGTTCCGCGGTCTGACCATCGCGGAGTCGTGGACGGGATTCTCGGACAAGCCGACCTACGGTGACGCGAAGACCGTGGCGGCCGACCTGATCGAGGCCTTCACGGCCGAGACCGGCGGTGTGGACGAGCTCCACCTGATCTCGACCGAGTTCGTGTCCATGCTGACGCAGAACGCGGTGGAGGCGCGGCTGCTGCCGCTGAAGCTGGACGAGGTCCAGCTCAGCGACCAGTCGCCGGCCAAGTCGGAGATCTTCCCGCTGTACGACTTCGAGCCGTCGGCGGAGGGCGTCCTGGACGCGCTCCTGCCGCGGTACGTCGAGAGCCGGATCTACAACGCGCTGCTGCAGTCGGCCGCTTCCGAGCACGCCGCCCGCCGCCGCGCGATGAAGAGCGCGACGGACAACGCCGGCGAGCTCATCAAGTCGCTCACGCGGCTTGCCAACTCGGCCCGCCAGGCCGAGATCACCCAGGAAATCAGCGAGATCGTCGGTGGCGCCAACGCGCTCGCTGACGCGAGCCGCGGGAGCGAATGAGAATGACCACCACTGTTGAGCCGACCACGGCGACGGGCCGCGTCGCGCGGGTCATCGGCCCGGTCGTCGACGTGGAGTTCCCCGTCGACGCGATTCCGGACATGTACAACGCCCTGCACGTCGAGGTGGACAACCCCGACGGCAGCGGCAAGAAGACCCTGACCCTTGAGGTCGCCCAGCACCTCGGCGACGGCATGGTCCGCGGCATCTCGATGCAGCCGACCGACGGCCTGGTCCGTGGTTCGCAGGTCACCGACACCGGCGCGGCCATCTCCGTGCCGGTCGGCCAGATCACCAAGGGCAAGGTCTTCAACGCCCTCGGCGACGTGCTGAACGTGGATCAGGCGGAGTTCGACCAGCAGGTCGAGGTCCGCTGGCCGATCCACCGCAAGGCCCCGGCGTTCAAGGACCTCGAGTCCAAGACCGAGATGTTCGAGACCGGCATCAAGGTCATCGACCTCCTCACCCCGTACGTCCAGGGCGGCAAGATCGGTCTGTTCGGTGGTGCCGGTGTCGGCAAGACCGTTCTGATCCAGGAGATGATCTACCGCGTCGCCGAGAACTTCGGTGGTGTGTCGGTGTTCGCCGGTGTCGGCGAGCGCACCCGTGAGGGCAACGACCTCATCGACGAGATGGTCGACTCGGGCGTTCTGGACAAGACCGCGCTGGTCTTCGGCCAGATGGACGAGCCGCCGGGCACCCGTCTGCGCGTCGCGCTGTCCGCGCTGACCATGGCGGAGTACTTCCGTGACGTCGAGAAGCAGGACGTGCTCCTCTTCATCGACAACATCTTCCGGTTCACCCAGGCCGGTTCCGAGGTGTCGACCCTGCTCGGCCGCATGCCCTCCGCGGTGGGCTACCAGCCGAACCTGGCCGACGAGATGGGCCTCCTGCAGGAGCGCATCACCTCGACCCGCGGTCACTCGATCACCTCGATGCAGGCGATCTACGTCCCCGCGGACGACCTGACCGACCCGGCCCCGGCCACCACCTTCGCCCACCTGGACGCGACCACCGTTCTGTCGCGCCCGATCTCGGAGAAGGGCATCTACCCGGCCGTCGACCCGCTGGACTCCACGTCCCGCATCCTCGACCCGCGGTACATCACGCAGACCCACTACGACACGGCCGTCCGTATCAAGGGGATCCTGCAGAAGTACAAGGACCTCCAGGACATCATCGCGATCCTCGGCATCGACGAGCTGTCCGAAGAGGACAAGATCACGGTGCACCGTGCGCGTCGCATCGAGCGCTTCCTCTCGCAGAACACCTACGTGGCGAAGCAGTTCACCGGTGTCGAGGGCTCGACCGTTCCGCTGTCGGAGACCATCGAGGCCTTCAACGCGATCGCGGACGGCAAGTACGACTCCGTCCCGGAGCAGGCCTTCTTCATGTGCGGTGGCATCGAGGACCTCGAGAAGAACGCCGCCGAGCTGGCGAAGAAGTAAGCGCGGCCGGTAGCAGCTGAGTGACCGTGAGGGGTGGCCCCCGAGCCTGGGGTCCACCCCTCACGTCGCATCGGCTGTGATTCCGGTCAAATCCGTGCCGCCGGTTTCATGCCGGGGGCGCGGGGCCGTTATTCTTACCGAAACTCCCGAGTAATCGGGCGTTGCATGAGCCTAGGAGCCCACGTTGGCTGAGCTGCACGTCGAGCTGGTCGCAGCCGACCGCAAGGTGTGGTCCGGTGCGGCCACCATCGTCGTCGCCCGTACGGCCTCCGGTGACACCGGCATCATGCCGGGCCACACCCCGGTGCTGAGCGTGCTGGAGACCGGCCCGGTCACCATCCGCACGGTGGACGGCGGGACCGTGATCGCCGCTGTGCACGGCGGCTTCATCTCCTTCGCCGACAACAAGCTGTCTCTGCTCGCGGAGATCGCCGAGCTGGCGGACGAGATCGACGTCGCGCGTGCCGAGCGCGCACTGGAGAAGGCCAAGTCGGACCTGGACGCGCACGCCGAGCGGCGCGCCGAGGTGCGTCTGTTCGCGGCGCGCGGCCTCAAGGCCCACGCCTGAGTGTGCCGGACCCCGGCTTAGCGGGGTCGACCGACGGTCCCGGGGACGCGCGAGCGTGACCCCGGGACTGTCGTCGTAGTTGGTAGGTCAGCGCGGTCGCTTCATACGACCGTAACGGGGAACGCGGGTAGCGAGGAGGTAGGTGAGCATGGTCCTCGCGCTTGTGGTGTGTGCGGCGGTCGTGGCGCTGGGAGTGATCGGCCTGATGGCCTTCGCCGTGCGCCGCCGCCTGATCCAGCGGGTCGGCGGCACGTTCGACTGCAGTTACCGGCTCAAAATGCCCGCCGACGCCTCGACGCAGCCCGACCTCGACGAGAACGGCAAACCCACCTCAGCCCCGGTCCCCCCGACCGACGGCAAGGGGTGGGTTTTTGGTATCGGCCGGTACAGCGGCGATTCGATCGAATGGTTCCGGGTCTTCTCGTACGCCCCGCGCCCGCGCAAGGTGCTGCCGCGCCGGGAGATCGAGGTGCTCGGCCGGCGCTACCCGGAGGGCCAGGAGGAGCTGGCGCTGCTCTCCGGCTCGGTGGTGCTGCGCTGCCTGCACAACGGGGCGCCGCTGGAGCTGGCGATGAGCGAGGACGCGCTCACCGGATTCCTGGCCTGGCTGGAGGCCGCCCCGCCCGGCCAGAGGGTTAACGTCGCCTAACCCGTCGGGCTAGGGTGGCCGCATGGTCAATCTGACGCGCATCTACACCCGTACCGGGGACGACGGCACCACCGCGCTCGGCGACATGAGCCGGACCACCAAGACCGACCCGCGGCTGATGGCGTACGCCGATGCCAACGAGGCGAACGCGGCGATCGGGGTGGCGGTGGCGGCCGGTGGGCTGGCCGAGGACGTGGTGGCCGTGCTCACCCGGGTCCAGAACGACCTGTTCGACGTGGGCGCGGACCTGTCCACCCCCGTGGTCGAGGACCCGCAGTACCCGCCGCTGCGGGTGCTGCAGTCCTACATCGACCGGCTGGAGGGGGACTGCGACCACTACCTGGCCCAGGTGGAGAAGCTGCGCAGCTTCATCCTGCCCGGCGGCACGCCCGGCGCGGCCCATCTGCACCTGGCCTGCACGGTGGTGCGGCGGGCCGAGCGCTCCACCTGGGCGGCGATCGCGGAGTACGGGGACTCGGTCAACCCGCTGACCGCGAAGTACCTCAACCGGCTCTCCGACCTGCTGTTCATCCTGGCCCGGGTGGCCAACAAGGAGCGCGGCGACGTGCTCTGGGTGCCGGGGGAGAACCGCTAGCCCCGCTCGGCCGGGGCCTGCTCCACCACGACCCGGCCGTTCTCGACCCGCACGCCGGCCGGCGGCTCCTTGGGCCAGATCGAGAAGCAGCCGGCCACGATCACGTTCACGACCGCCGCGATGCCCAGCTTCCAGTACCACTGGCCGAAGGTGCCGAAGTGGGCGGAGCCCGCGGAGAGCGGGACGAGCAGGGTGATCAGACCCAGGGTGATCACGGCGGACACGACGGTGCGGCCGGCCACCTGCCACTCGTACCTGGTCCGCTCCGGGCCGTACTTCGGCGAGGGCAGCGGCTCGGGGCCGCCGGCGAAGCGGTGCAGGAAGTGCCGGTCGGCCCAGCGGACCAGCGAGGGGCCGTAGCCGACCGAGAAGCCGGCGTAGCTCGCGGCGAGGGCGTGCATCCAGCCCGCCTCGGCGCCGCCGCGCAGGTTGAGCACGGTGAGCGCGTACAGGGCGAGGTCCACCACCGGCAGGCCGATCAGCAGCGCGGTGCTGGTGCGGCGCCAGCGCAGCAGGTAGCGGGCGGAGAGCGCGAGGCCGAGCACGATCCACCAGGAGATCTCGGCCGCGACGATGAGGGTGACGATCACGTTCTGCTCCCGGTCGTATCGGCGGTGTCTCCAGCCTCGTGCGCGGGCGCGGCCGTGTCGTCGTCGCGCGGTGCCGTCCGGAGCTGCATCTTTCGATGTAGCGGCCTCCTCCGTGGACGGGAGCCGGTGCGGGGGCCGGGGATGGTGAGATGGGGGTGTGCTCGTACCGTCCGTCCCCCCGCGCCGGCTGGACCGGCTGATCGCCCTGGCCGGGCTGCTCGGCGGCGCGCTGCTGATCGTCTTCAGGGTGTACGACCGGCCCGAGCGCAATCCGCTCTGGTTGGTGCTGCTGACGTTGGTGGTGATGGCCGGGCTGGAGCTGGTCCGGCGGACCCGGCCGGTGCTCGCGGTGACGGTGGGTGGGCTGGCCTGCGCGCTGTGCCTGCTCACCGGCAGTCTGCTGGCGACGCTGATCATGTACACCGATCTGCTGTACGCGGCGGTGGTCTACGGCACCCGGCGGATGTCGAAGGTGCTGCACCTGACCAACGGGTCCACCGTGCTGGTGCTCTCCGGCTTCGCGCTGTACTACGGGGGTACCTCGGCCGGGCTGCTGATCGTGGTGGTCAGCTCGCTGCTCTTCCTGGCGCCGGTGTGGACCGGTGACGTGGTGCGCAAGCACCGGCGGGAGGCGGAGACCGAGCGGCTGCGCGCCGAACAGACCGCGCTGCTCTCGGAGATGGACCGGCGTGAGGCGGTCGGCGCCGAACGGGCGAGGATGGCACGGGAGTTGCACGACGTGGTGGCCAACCACCTGTCGGCGATCGCGATCCACGCCACCGGTGCGCAGTCGGTGGCCAGGCGGCGCCGGCTCGCCGAGGACGATCCGCTGGTGGAGGTGCTGGCCGTGATCCGGGAGAACAGCGTCCAAGGATTGGCCGAAATGCGTCGCGTGATCGGACTGCTCCGGGACAGCGGCGGGGGAGAGGTCGACGAGTCCTACGCGGCGCCCGACCTGGCCGCGGTGGACGCCCTGCTGGCGAAGGCCCGGGCGGCCGGGCAGGACGTGGGGCTGGAGTTCGAGCTGACCGAGGACGGCGAGCGCGGCGAGGTCCCGGTGCCGGTCGGGTTGGCCGCGTACCGGATCGTCCAGGAGTCGCTGACCAACGTGCTCAAGCACGCCGGGCCGGGGCTGGTCACCCTGCGGCTGGAGTTCGGGCCCGAGGAGCTGCGGATCGCCGTCGACAGCCCGTACCGGGGCGGGCCGGGCCGCGAACTGCCAGGCGCCCGGGCGGGACTGGTGGGCATGGCGGAGCGGGCCGGGCTGCTCGGCGGCAGCTTCGAGGCCGGGCCGCGGGACGGCGGGTGGAGCGTGCGCGCGGTGCTGCCGCGCGGCCGGGAGAGCGAGGGACGGGCATGACGATCCGGGTGCTGGTTGCCGAGGACCAGGCGGCGGTACGGGCCGCGCTGGTGATGATCCTGCGGGCCGAGCCCGGGTTCGAGGTGGTCGGGCAGGCCGCCGACGGTGAGGAGGCCGTCCGGCTGGCGCTGGAGCTGCGGCCGGACGTGGTGCTGATGGACGTGCAGATGCCGCGGCTGGACGGCGTCTCGGCGACCCGGCAGGTGGTCGCCGCCGGGGCCGCCCAGGTGCTCGTGCTGACCACCTTCGACCTGGACGAGTACGTCTACGGCGCGCTGCGGGCCGGCGCGGCCGGGTTCCTGCTCAAGGACCTGGAGGCGGACACCCTGATCGAGGGCATCCGCACGGTGGCCCGCGGGGACGGCATGCTGGCGCCCTCGGTGACCAGGCGGCTGATCGGCGTCTTCGCCCGCCCGGAGCGGCAGGTCGGGCCCGAGGCGAGGGCGGCGGTGGCCGGGTTGACCGCCCGCGAGCGGGAGGTGCTGGCCTGCATCGGGGTGGGGCTGTCCAACGGGGAGATCGCGAGCCGGCTGGAGATGGCGGAGGCGACCACCAAGACCCACGTCAGCCGGATCCTGGCGAAGCTGCGGCTGCGCAGCCGGGTGCAGGCGGCGATCCTGGCCCAGGATCTCGGTCTGACCATCTGAACCATCTGAACCGTCTGGACCGTCTGGACCGTCTGAACCGTCTGGCCGACGTCCTGAGCGACTGACCAGGTCGGTTGCAGATCACACTCCCGATTGCTACTGCGCGGGCGGTTCGAGCACTAGAGTCCCGGAATTGAGCGATGCGGCTCTCTCGGGCGGCGACCCCTGCCCTGAGCCGCCTTCAGGGCCCGCCCGCGGGGCGGCGACGGCATCGGGAGACCCAGCCATGAGCAATGCGTCCAGCAAGCAGATCGCCGTGATCGGTGCCGGCCTGATGGGCGCCGGCATCGCCCAGGTGTCCGCGCAGGCCGGCCACCCGGTGGTGCTGCGGGACGTCACCGAGGAGGCGCTGCAGCGCGGTCTCGCCGGCATCCGCGCCTCGTACGAGAAGTTCGTCGCCAAGGGCAAGCTGAGCGCCGAGGACGCCGAGGCCGCGCTGGGCCGGATCACCACCACCACCGACCTGGGCGCCGTCGCCGAGGCCGACATCGTGGTCGAGGCCGTGTTCGAGCAGCTGGACGTCAAGGAGGCCGTCTTCCGCGAGCTGGACAAGCTCGCCAAGGACGGCGCCGTGCTGGCTTCCAACACCTCCGCCATCCCGATCACCCGGATCGCCGCCGCCACCGCGCGCCCGGAGTCGGTCGTCGGGGTGCACTTCTTCTCGCCGGTCCCGATGATGAAGCTGGTCGAGCTGGTCCGCGGCTACAAGACCAGCGACGAGACGCTGGCCGTCGCGCGCGCCTACGCCGAGGGCGTCGGCAAGGAGGTCGTGGTGGTCAACCGCGACGTGGCCGGCTTCATCACCACCCGCCTGATCACCGCGCTGGTCGTCGAGGCCGCCAAGCTGTACGAGTCGGGCGTGGCCACCGCCGAGGACATCGACACCGCCTGCCGGCTCGGCTTCGGCCACGCGATGGGCCCGCTGCAGACCGCCGACCTGACCGGCGTGGACATCCTGCTGCACGCCGCCCGCAACATCTACACCGAGACCCAGGACGAGAAGTTCGCCGCCCCGGAGATCATGGCCCGCATGGTCACCGCCGGCGACCTCGGCCGCAAGAGCGGCCGCGGCTTCTACCCCTACGAAGGCAAGTGAGCCGACAAGGCTGAACGACCTGGCGGGCCGTGCGATCGGAGCATCGTACGGCCCGCTGTGCCGGGGGGTGAGTTTCCTCACGCCGGGTGCCGCAGACGGGTGATTTGGGCGGTAATCGAGCGTAGGTGTGGAGAGTTCCTGCGTATATTCCCTCGGACGAGTGAAGTTGCTTCAGATCAGGGCGGAAACCAGCAACCTGCGGCGTTGCTCCACCGTCAGATGAGGGAACCCGGCATTCCGACCGGGGCCGGGCGCGAGTCGAGCCGTCACCGGCGTCCCGCCCGGGAAGCCCCACCCCGATTCAGGGGCCACCCGCTGCCGAGCCCGTCGCGGCCGGGGCGGGCCAACCCGACCAGGCCACCGAGGCGAAGGAGGAGAGCATGCGCATCACCGGCGACCACACGGCGCTGGCCATCGAAGGCCGCCTCGACGTGCGCACCGCCGCCGACGCGCGGGCCCGGCTGCACCAGGCCGTGGACGGCGGCCTCGGCGACCTCGTGCTCGACCTCGGCCGACTGGAGTTCTGGGACGCCACCGGCCTCGGCGTGATCATGGGCACCCACCGGCGGGCCGGCCGGATCGGCCGCCGGCTCGTGCTGCGCTCCGTCCCCGCACAGCTCCAGCGGCTCCTGGTGGCGACCAAGCTGCACCGCATCCTGGCCGTCGACGGCGGCGTCGCAGAGGCGCACGTCCTCTAGCCACCGCGGCTGCCCCGCACCTTTCCCGGACCGGACCGCACTGCGCGGGCGGGCCCGGATGTGCGAGAGTCTGCCCGTCAGAAGACGGCCGTCCGGGGCCCGCCCGCGGCCGCGACCGAAACGTGTGCCGCCCGGCGCGGGGCGCCGGCGGCCGAGCACGATGCGGAGCAGAACGTGGCACAGCCAACCGGGGAGTTCCGGCAGGAGGCCGTCCGCACCCGTGGCGGGGAACTGGTCTCCGGCGGCCTGCTGGTCGGTCTCGGAGCCCCGGACGGCTCCGAGGCCAGGCCTTGCCCGGAGGAGTGGCGCCCCCGCCCGCGCCGGATCGAACGCAGCGAGCCCGCCCGCGGCCCGGTCGGCGGCGTCGGCCGCGCCGTCGGCCCGCTCGCCCTCGGCGCCGGGCCCACCGACCTGCCGCTGCTCGACCGCGAGGCCGACATCGCCGAACTGCTCGGCCTGCTCGCCGAGGGCCGCTCGATACGCCTGGTCGGCCAGGCCGGCTCGGGCCGCAGCACCCTGCTGTCGGCCGTCGCCGAGGCCGCGGCCGACCTCGCCCCCGGTGGCGTCGTCCAGCTCTGCGGACACCGCCGCACCGCAGCCGACCTGCTCCAGGACCTCTTCGCGGCCACCCACCACGCCCCCGGCCACCGGCCCGACCCCGGCCAGCTGGCCGCCCACCTCGCCGAGATCCGCGCCGTCGTCGTGATCGACGAGACCGAGCCGACCGGCGCCGAGCTGGAGGAACTGCTCGCCGCCGCCCCCGGCTGCGCCTTCCTGATCTCGGTCGCCCCGGACAGCCCGCCGCTGCCGGGCGACTCCCGCATGCAGGACCACGCCGTCGCCGGGCTCTCCCGCTCAGCCTGCCTCACCCTCGCCGCCCGGCTCGCCGGACGGCCCCTGGACGTGGCCGAGAAGGCCTGGGCGGTCGACCTCTGGTTCGAGTCCGAGGGCCTGCCGCTGCGCTTCGTGCAGGCCGCCGCGCTGCTGCGCCAGCGGGACGTCGCGGTGGACGCGCTGGTCGCCGCCGAGGACGACCGGCGGGACGTCTTCGGCGCGGTCGACGAGCCCGTCCACGACCCCGACCCGGCGGTGCGCGAGAACGCGCTGCGCCGCACCGTGCCGCTGCCCTCGGTCGCCGAGACCGCCTCGCCCGCCGTCCGGCTCGCCGAGGGCCTGAGCGAGCCCGCGCAGGCCGTGCTGCGGCTTGCCGTGGCGCTCGGCGGCGAGTGCCCCACCGCGCCGCACCTGCCCGCGCTGATCGACGTCGGCCAGGGCGAGAGCGCGCTGGCCGAACTCGCCGACGCCGGGCTGGCGGTGTCCATCGGCGGGCACCACCGGCTCACCGCCGGGGCGCTGGACCTGCTCGCCCCGCACTGGCCGGCCCGCGGCTGCGTGGACGGCGCCGCCCAGCACTTCGCCTGGTGGGTCGGGCACAGCTCGGTCTCGCTGGAGCAGATCGCCGCCGAGGCCGAGGTGGTCATCGGCGTGCTGCTGGCCGACCGGAGCTCCGGCCGGCACGAGGCGGTGGTCCGGCTGGCCCGGGCGGCGGCGCCCGCGCTGGCGCTGGCGCTGCGCTGGGGCGCCTGGGAGCGGGTGCTGCAGCTGGGCCTGGAGGCGGCCCGGCGCACCGGCGCGACGGTCGACCAGGCCTGGTTCCACCACGAGCTGGGCGTGTACGCGATCTGCGTCCAGCAGCCGTCCCGGGCGATCGCCGAGCTGGAGACCGCGCTCACCCTGCGGGCCTCCGCCGGGGAGCAGCGCGGGGTCGCCGCGGCGGGCCGGATGCTCGACCTGCTGCGTGCCGACGGCCGGCAGCTGCCCGCCGCCGCGGTCGCGGCGGCGGCACCGGGCCGCGGCCCGGTGATCCGCAAGATCGCCGCCCGGGTGCCGGCCGGCCTGAAGGCCCGGGCCGGGAAACGGCGCCGGGTGGTGGTGGCCTCCGCGGTCGTGCTCACCTTCGGGGTGCTCGGCACGGCGGTGGCGATGAGCATCACCGGGCCCGAGGAGCACAAGGGGAACGACCCGCACGGGCGGTTGGACGACGTCGGCGACACCAGTAACGCGCCGATGCCGCTGCCGTCCGCCAGCAGCAGCCCGGGGACGGCCGGTACGGGCAGGACCGAGCCGGGCAGCCCGGCGGGGACGGGCACCAGCCCGGAGCCTGCGGCCAGCGGCAGCGCGTCGCACTCGCCGAGCGCCTCGCCGACCAGGAAGCCGAGCTCCTCGCCTGGGGCCACCGGGTCGGACGCCCCGCAGCAGCCGCAACCGCAGCGGCCCGCACCGGGGCAGCCGCAGCCGCCGGTGCAGCAGCCGGGGCAGCCGCAGCCGCCTCAGCCGCCGGGGACGCAGCCCTCGCAGCAGGTGCCGAGCCACACGGCGTCCGCGACGCCGACCGGCTCGGCCACGCCGCCGCCGACGACACCGCCCCCGTCGTCGGCGAGCCCGTCCGGGGCGCCGACCCCGACCGCTACGACGAGCTGAGCGATCAGAACAGCTTGAGCTTGTCGTCGTCGATGCCGCGCAGCTCGTCGTAGTCCAGCACCACGCAGCCGATGCCCCGGTCAGTGGCCAGGACGCGGGCCTGGGGCTTGATCTCCTGCGCGGCGAAGACGCCCTTGACCGGGGCCAACAGCGGGTCCCGGTTGAGGAGTTCGAGGTAGCGGGTGAGCTGTTCGACGCCGTCGATCTCGCCGCGGCGCTTGATCTCGACGGCCACCGTGGCGCCGTCGGAGTCGCGGCAGAGGATGTCGACCGGGCCGATCGCGGTCGGGTACTCGCGGCGGATCAAAGACCAGCCGGCGCCGAGCACCTCCATCCGGTCCGCGAGCAGCTCCTGGAGGTGCGCCTCGACGCCGTCCTTGATCAGGCCCGGGTCGACCCCGAGCTCGTGGGAGGAGTCGTGCAGCACCTCCTCCAGCGTGATGATGAGCTTCTCGCCGGCCTTGTTCTCCACCGTCCAGGCCCCGTCGGCCTCCTTGAGGGCGCACGGCGGGGACATCCAGTTGAGCGGCTTGTAGGCGCGGTCGTCGGCGTGGATGCTGACGCTGCCGTCGGCCTTGACCAGGATGAGCCTGGTGGCGGAGGGCAGATGGGCGGAGAGCCGACCGGCATAGTCGACTGAGCAGCGGGCAATTACGAGACGCACGGTCGACCACGCTAGCCCACCGGGGCCAGTTGATGCGATTCCGCGACGACCGGGTGAAGAAAGCGCGAACCCCGCGAACATGGAGGTTCGGCGGTCCCGCCACCGTCCGTCGCGCTCTGGCGCCCACGACATCAGGTCGCTACGGTGTGTGACGGCACGGCTGCGGGGTCGCTGTCAACGGGGATGGAGACATCGGATGAACGATCCGACAGGATCTGGCCAATCTGGTGCAGCGCCGCGTATTTCCGGAGCAATCCCCAGGAACGACCAGCCTGCTCCGCCGTTGACTGCCACGCTGTTCTGACGCGGTCGGTGTCCGGGACGTCACGTCCCGTGGTGCCTCCGCCTTCGCAAAGGGTGCCGGAAACGCCCGTCCCACGGTGTTCCGGACATCACGTGCGATTTCGCCCACCCTCGCTGTGAGCTTGGACTACGCATGACCACCCGGGCGCCGCGCGGGTGGACCGTGAGAGGAGAATCCATGTCGCTCGACGTCTCACCGGCCCTGCTGGAGAAGGCTGAGCGGGGCGAGGTCGACGAGCGGGAATTCGTCGACTGCGTCCGCGTCTCGCTGCCGTATGCCTGGGACCTGATCAGCTCGCTGGTCGCCCAGGCGAAGGTCGACGGCACCGACTTCGCCGACAACCAGGTACCGCCGCCCAGCGAGCAGGCCCGCGGCCAGCTGCTGCGCGCCCTGGCCAGCGATGCCATCCGGGGCGCCCTGCAGCGCCACTTCGGGGTGCGGCTGGCGTTCCAGAACTGTCACCGGGTGGCGGTGTTCCTGCCGTCGGAGGCCAACGAGGCGCGCTACGGCCGCTTCACCTCCGTCCGGGAGCAGCTGCTCAACCAGTCCGAGGAGCTGCGGGACTGCTGAGCCAGGCGGTGCCGGCCGCCCCCGTCCCCCGGTGCGGGGGGAGGGGCGGCGGCCACGCCCGGTCTCAGGAGAGCTGCGGCAGCACCTCGGAGCCGAGCCGGGCGATGTTGTGCAGGGTCGCCTCGCGGTCGCCGCTGCCCTCCGCGAGCAGGGCGAACCGCCGGATGCCGGTGCGCTCGGCGGTGGCCAGCAGCCGGTCGGCGCACTGCTTCGGGGTGCCCACCGCGTGCAGGTCGCAGAGGAGTTCGGTGTACTGGTGCGGGTCGCGCATCTTCCGCTCGCGGCCGTCCACGGTGCGGTGCGCGCCCAGCCCGTACTCGAACCAGTCGGGCATCGCGTTCAGCAGGGTGGCCCGGGCCTGCGAGGCGCGGTCGTCCACCTGGGCCACCCCGGCCGCGACGTGCTGGCGGCTGATCCGGCGCAGCTGCTCCTCGCCGCGCCCGGCGGCCAGCCAGGCGGCGCGGTAGAGCTCCAGCATCCGCAGCTTGTCGTCGTCGCCGGAGTGCATGCCGAGCAGCATCGGCAGGCCGCGCTCGGCGGCCAGCCGGACCCCGTTGGGCGAGGTGCAGGCGACCACCACCGGCGGGCCGGCCACCGGCCGTCCGGCGGTGGTGAGTTCCTCCCCGGGCCCGTCGGTGTCCTGGCGCTGGCGCGGGAAGCGCACCGGGCCGGAGGGCTCGTCCAGGCCGAGCCAGCTGCCCAGGCCCGGGCGCCGCAGCGACTCGGTGGCCTGCGGCACCACCGGCACCTCGGGGAAGGAGAACTGCGGGCCGTCCGCGCCCACCCGGGAGCCGCGCAGCCAGCGCAGCAGCAGGTCCAGCCGCTCCGGGAAGCCGTTCTCGAAGGCGTCCACGCCGCTGCCGAAGACGTCCAGGTCGATCCACGGCCCGCCGCGGCCCACCCCGAGCGTGAAGCGCCCGCCGGAGGTGAGGTGCAGCAGCGCGGCCTGCTCGCCGAGCGCCACCGGGTGGCTGGTGGAGAGCACGCTGACGGCGGTGCCGACGCCGATCCGGCGGGTGCGGCCGAGTAGCAGCGCGGCCAGTGTCGCGGCGTTCGGGCAGACCCCGTACGGGACGAAGTGGTGCTCGGCCAGCCAGACGCTGTCCAGGCCCGCGCGTTCGGCCTCGACGGCGGCCCGGACGGTGCGCTCCAGCGCCTCGCCGTGGGTCTGCCCGGGGAACTGCGCGGACAGCAGGAACGCGCCGACCCGGACCGGGGCGGTGTCCGGCGGCTGCGCGCCGGTGCGCTGCGCGGCGGTCAGCGGTTCGCCCGCGACGGCGGTCAGCGGCGGCACGGTGGTCAGCACCGGGCCCGGGGCGGGCGGCCGGACGCCGACGGGCCGACGGGTCTCGGCGCGGGGGCTGGTCTTGGTCATCGGGGGCCTCCTCGGGTGCACGCAGGGTCTGCGAGCCCCGCCTGTTCCCTTCGTGGGTATCCGATGTCATGTGCCAATGGCACGCGGAACCCTGAATTTCGCCGATGGTCGGGTGGATCTCGGCAAAAACGCCGGACCGCCGGCCGAACCCGTGATAGAGGCCGTTCAAAGAGGGGTCGGGCGCCACAGGGCCTGTCCCTCGGGCCCGTGCCGGGCCCGAGGGACAGGCCATAGGCTGGAACGACTTCGAACCCCCGGAAGAGAGGCAGTCCGCCGTGCCCCGCCGCAACCGGATCAAGATCGCCGCCCCCCGCGAGAGCGCCGAACCGACCACCCCGCGTGGCGGATCGCTGCGCCGTACCGAGCGCTACCAGGGCGACGACTGGGTGGTCCAGACGGTCGCCGGCACCTCGGACCGGCACTACCGCTGCCCGGGCTGCGACCAGGAGATCCCGTCC
Organism: Kitasatospora sp. NPDC023118; assembly: GCF_055560875.1. Taxonomy (NCBI): domain Bacteria; kingdom Bacillati; phylum Actinomycetota; class Actinomycetes; order Kitasatosporales; family Streptomycetaceae; genus Kitasatospora; species Kitasatospora sp. NPDC023118. Next base: position 237,579 of record NZ_JBVHHW010000004.1, on the reverse strand, counting down.
GGGATGGGCCACGTGGTGGCCTGGCCGATGCACGGCGCCGGGGTGGACGACCGGCGGCACTGGCACCGCGCGTGCTGGGGGGCGCGTGAGCGCCGGGCCTCCGACATCCTGCGAGGCCGCGGCGCTCCGCGCTACTGACCACCCCCCGGGGTGCCGAACTCCCTCACGCGTCGCGGTCCTTGAGCACCAGCGCGCCGCCGACCAGGGCCGCGGCGGTCCAGGCCAGGCAGATCGCGAAGCCCGCCCACGGCCCGTACGGCTGGCCGTTCTGCTCGTACACCAGCAGCATCCGCGAGCCCGCGTAGTCCGGGAAGTAGTGGGCCAGGGTCTTGACCTTCGGTACCGCCGAGAGGATCGGCGAGAGCAGGAAGAAGAACGGCACCAGCACGCCGAGGGCGAGCGTCTGGTTGTGCAGCATGGCGGTGACGCCGGCCGAGAACAGGCAGAGCATCGTCAGGTACAGCGCGGCGCCGAACACCGCGCGCAGCACGTTCGGCTCGCCGAGGGTGGTGGAGTGCGTGCCGAGCAGCGACTGGCCGACGAAGAAGGTGACGAATGCGGTCACCAGCGAGACCGTCAGGGCCAGCGCGCCGAGCACCATCGCCTTGCCGGTGAGCAGGGTGCCGCGCTGTGGGACGGCGGCCAGGGTGACCCGGATCATGCCGCTGCTGTACTCGTTGCCGATCGCCAGCACGCCGAAGACGATGATGGCCAGCTCGCCGAGCATGATGCCGGAGAAGGCCGTCCCGGTGGCGTCGAACGCGGCCTGCTCGTGGCGCCGGAACTCGGTGAAGTTGCTGTTGGTGAGCAGGGAGAGCAGCGCGCCGATGCCCACGGTGACCACGAAGGTCAGCGCGAGGGTCCAGACGGTGGAGCGGACGCTGCGGATCTTCGTCCACTCGGAGCGCAGGATCGCCGGGAAGGACGTCATCTCAGTTCTCCTCCTGCCGCACCGCGGCGGCCGGCCGCTTGCCGTCCGCCTTCCAGCCGCCGCCCCAGGGGCCGGGCGCGCCGGCCGCGTCCCGGCCCGGCCCGTCGCCCGCGTGGTACTCCACCGCGTCCGCCGTCATCTGCATGAACGCCTCCTCCAGCGAGGCCTGCTGCGGGCTGAGCTCGTGCAGCACCACGCCGTGCGCCGCGACCAGTTCGCCGAGGTCCGCGATGTCGCCGCCGACCACCTCGTAGGAGCCGTCCGGGCCCGGCTCGTGCCGCAGGCCGGCCGCGGCGAGCACGTCGAGCAGGCGCTCGGGCTGCGGGCTGCGCATCCGTACGGCGGAGCGGGAGTTGCGCCGGATGAACTCCGGCATCGGCAGGTCGGCGAGCAGCCGGCCCTTGCCGATGACCACCAGGTGGTCGGCGGTGACGGCCATCTCGCTCATCAGGTGGGAGGAGACGAAGACCGTGCGGCCCTCGCCGGCCAGGCGCTTCATCAGGTTGCGGATCCAGAGGATGCCCTCCGGGTCCAGGCCGTTGACCGGCTCGTCGAACATCACGATCTCCGGGTCGCCGAGCAGGGCGGAGGCGATGCCCAGGCGCTGGCCCATGCCGAGCGAGAAGCCGCGGGCCCGCTTGCGGGCGACCGGGGTGAGGCCGACCAGGGCGAGCACCTCGTCCACCCGGCGCTCGGGGATCCGGTTGCTCTGGGCGAGCCAGAGCAGGTGGTCGCGGGCGGTGCGGCCGGGGTGGACGGCCTTGGCCTCCAGCAGCGCGCCGATGTACTTGAGCGGCTCGCTGAGCTGCCCGTAGCGCCTGCCGTCGATGGTGACCCGGCCGCTGGTCGGGCGGTCGAGGTCGAGGATCATGCGCATGGTGGTGGACTTGCCGGCGCCGTTGGGGCCGAGGAAACCGGTGACCACCCCCTGGGGGACCTGGAAGCTGAGCCGGTCCACCGCGAGCGTCCTGCCGTAACGCTTCGTCAGGTCGTGCAACTCGATCATTCGGGCTCCCTTACTCCTTGTCAGGCTAGGACAAAGCGGATAACGCGGCCCGCTGAGTGGGCCCGCCGGGCGTGCCGGAATACGGTGGGCGCATGAGCCAGCGAAGCGAGCGAATCAACGAGGTGGGCGCGTGAGTCAGCTCCCCTCCGCAGTGTCGGTCCGCGAGAGCGGAACCGGAACCCCTCTCGTGCTGCTGCACGCCTTTCCGTTGAACGCCTCGATGTGGTCCACCCAGCTGGACGCGCTGCCCGGCCTGACCGGGGACGAGGTCTGGGTGCTCGCCCCCGACCAGCGGGGTTTCGGCGGCACCGAACTGGGCTCCGACGAACCCTCGCTGGACCTGGTCGCCGACGACCTCGCGCTGCTGCTGGACGCGGCCGGGATCGACCGCGCGGTGGTCGGCGGGCTCTCCATGGGCGGCTACGTGGCACTGGCCTTCGCCCGCCGCCACCCGGACCGGCTGACCGGGCTGCTGCTGGCCAACACCCGCGCCACCGCCGACACCGCCGCCGCCCGGGCCAACCGGGAGCGGATCGCCGCCGCCGTCACCGCCCGGAACAGCGTCCAGCTGCTGCTGGAGGAGAACGTGGCGGCCGGGCAGCTCGGGCCCCACTCGCAGCACCTGGTGGAGCGGGTCCAGGCGATGGTCGCCGCCGCGCCGCCGGCCTCCGTCGCCTGGGCCCAACGGGCCATGGCGGCCCGCCCGGACTCCCTGGAGGTCCTGGCAGGGCTGCGGGTGCCGCTCTCGATCGTCGCGGGCGCCCAGGACGCCCTGGTGGCCCCGGACGAGGCCGAACGGATGCTCCAGGCCCGCCCGGACGCCGAGCTGACCGTCGTCCCCGGGGTGGGCCATCTGAGCGCCCTGGAGGCGCCCGGAGCGTTCGACGCCGCCGTCCGCCGGCTGCTCGCCCGGGTGGCCGCCGGATGACCCCTGACGCGGCGGGCTGGGACTTCTCCGCACTGGAGGTGACCGGCCGGATGCCGGTGACCAACCGCGGCGAGGGACTGGTCGAACTCACGCTGGAACCGCTCGGCGAGGACTACTGGCTGCGCCCGGGGGAGACCTTCATCGTCACCTCGTACGGCGACCACGGGCCCGGGCACCCGTTCGAGGTGCAGTACTGGCCCGACTCGGTGTCGGTCTGGTGCACCTCCTGGTTCGGCACCGTCTCGGACGACGAGGGCAACCAGCTCAGCAGCGGCCACCAGCGGCCCGACGGGGCCTACCCGAGGTAGTGACGGCGAGAAAGCCGACAGGCCCTCACCCGCACGGGTGAGGGCCTGCTGTGCTGGTCCGTGCTCGCGCCCGGGGCTAGTCCGTGCTCGCGGCGCCGCCGGTCGTCAGCGCGACTGCTGGGCGGGCACGCCCATGGTGTCGTCGTTCGGCAGCGAGGCGGCGGCCACGGCCGCGCCGGTCAGCGTCGCCAGCATCTCGCGGACGTTGGTGAGCTGGGCGTTGATGCTGTCGCGACGGTTGGTCAGCGCCGCCAGCTCGCGCTCGGACTCGCTGCGGATGCGGTCCGCCTTGGCGTTGGCGTCCGCCACGATGTCCTCGGACTGGCGCTGGGCCGTCTCGACGGTCTGGCGGGCCCGGCGCTCGGCGTCGGTGCGCAGCTTCTCGGCCTCCAGACGCAGCTGCTCGGCCCGGTGCTCGATCTCGGCCAGGCGCTTCTCGGCCTTGGCCTGACGGGCGGCCAGGTCGCGCTCGGACTGCTCGCGGCGCTTGGCGAGGTTGGTCTCGAACTCCAGCGCGGCCTGAGCGGCCTTGGTGCGGGTCTCCTCGAAGAGGGCGTCCGCCTCCTCACGCTTGTTCTGGGCGTCCTTGTTGGCCTCGGCGCGCAGCTGGGCGGAGTCGCTCTTGGCCTTGTCGACGATCCGCAGACCCTCGTCCTCCGCCTTGGCCTTGCGGTCCTTGGCGTAGTTCTCGGCCTCGGTGCGGACCTGCTGGGCGGCGGCCTCGGCCAGCTCGCGGTGCTGCTCGGCGGCGCGGTGCGCCTCGTCGCGCAGGTCCTTGGCCTCCTCCTCGGCGAGCCGCAGGATCTTCTCGACCCGGGCGCCGAGGCCGGCGTAGGAGGGCTCCTGCTCGGCGACCGCCGCCTGGGCGGTCTGGGTCTCCAGGTGGAGCTCCTCGATGCGCTTCTCCAGCGCGCTGATCCGGGTCAAGGCACTGTCGCGGTCGGCCACCAGCTTGGTGATCCGCTCGTCGACCTGGGCGCGCTCGTACCCACGGCGCACCAGGTCGAAGCCGTGGGGGGAGTGACTGTCGCTCATGGGACTCTGGGCTTCCTGTCGTCAAACCGCTGAGGTGGTTGAGGGAATCCTGACACGGTACCGGAGTGTCGACGGCGAAATGCCGTTCTCTCACGGACAATGACCGCCAATGTCCGCTCAATCGGGTGGTGGGTTCTTGGAGCGATTGCCACCCGACCGGGGGGAGCCAACTCCGGCACCGGCCTTGGCGCCCCCGTCCTTCTTGGTACTGCTTCCCCCGTTGGTCTGGGCGACCGGTGACGGTGCCTCGAACGCCTCCAGCGCCGACAGCACGTCCTGGACCCTGGAGATCTCGGTGTTGATGTCCTTGCGGCGGCGCACCAGCTCGTCCAGCTCACGCCGGCCCTCGTCGGTGACCCGCTCGGCCTCGGCCTTGGCCTCGGCGACCAGCCGCTCGGCCTCGGCCTTGGCCAGCTCGATCTGCTCGTCGGCGGTGCGGTCGGCCTCCCGCAGCCGCTTCTCCGCCTCGGCGGCCGCACTCTCCAGCCGCTCCTCGGCCTCGGTCTCGGCCGACTGCAGCTTGGCCTCGGCCTTCTCGATCAGCGCCTCGGCGCGGTCGGTGGAGCTGGCGAGCTTGGTCTCCGCCTCCTTGAGCAGGCCCTCGGCCTTGCGGACGGCGGAGAGCCGGACCTTGCTGGCCTCCGCGGAGGCCTCCGAGGTCAGCTCGCCGGCCCGCTCCTCGGCGGCCGCGACCAGGGCGGCGGCGCGCTCCTCGGCCTCGGCGACGGTGGCCACCGCCTGCTCCTCGGCCTCGGTCAGCTGCTCCTGAGCGGCCGTCACCAGGGCGTCCACCCGCTCGCCGGCCGACTTCATGGCCGCCGCGTTCTCCTTGCGGGCACGCTCGTGCAGCGCCTCGACCTCCGCGTCGGTGCGCTCTCGCAGCTCCTCCGCGCGCTCGCGGATGGCGGTGGCGTCCCGGCGGGCCTCGGCGAGCAGCGCGTCGGCGTCGGAGCGGCCCTTCTCGACCTCGGCCTGACCGGCCGCCTCGCCGGCCGCGACCAGGCGGTCCGCCTCCTTGCGGGCGGCGGCGACCATCGCGTCCGCCTGCTCCTCGGCGGCGGCGGTGGTGGCCAGCGCGGTGGTCTGGGCGTCCTCGCCGAGCGCCTCGGCGTCCGCGAAGGCCTTCTCCAGGACGGACTTGGCCTGGTCGCGGGTGGCCTTGTCGAACTGCTCGGCGGCCTCCCGGGTCTGCGCGTCGTAGGCGTCGGCGCGGGCGTGGGTGGCGCTGTCGTACTCGTCGGCCAGGGAGCGGGTGGCGAGGGCGTACTCCTCGGCCTCCGCGCGCAGCCCGGCGGCCAGCTCCTCGGCGTCGGCGACCGTCCGGGCGGCCTGGGCCTCGGCGTCGGCCACCGTCCGGGCGGCCTGCGCGTCGGCGTCCGCGCGCAGCCGCTCGGCGGCCTCCTGGGCGGCGCGCAGCTCGGCCTCGGCGTCGGCGCGCAGCTGCTCGTCGTAGGCCTGGGCCTCGGCGCGGCGGCGGCTCAGGTCGGCCTCGACGGCCTCGCGCTCGGCGGCGAGCTCCAGCTCGGTCTGCTCGCGCAGGGCGGTGGTCTCGGCCTCGGTGCGGGCGCGCAGGTCGGCGGTCTCCCGGTCGGCCAGCTCGCGCTGCTCGGCGCAGTACTCGTCGGCGGCCTCGCGCTGCTCGGCGGTCTCGCGGTCGGCGAGGGCCCGCTGGTCGGCGGTCTCCCGGTCGGCGAGGGCGCGGGTCTCGGCGGCCTCCTGCTCGGCGGTGGCGCGCAGCGCGGCGATCTGCTCGGCGGCGGCCTCGTGCAGGCCGGCCACCGACTGGCGGACCTCGGCGGCCTCGTCCTCGGCGGCGGAGACCAGCTCGGCGCCCTCGGCCCGGGCGGCGGCGACCAGGTCCTCGGCGTCGGCCACGGCCTGCTCCAGGACGGCGGCGGCCTCGGCGCGGATGCCGTCGGCGGTGGCGCGGGCCTCGGACAGCTCGCGGCCCGCCTCGGCCCGGACCGTCTCGGCCTGCTCGTTGGCCAGCGCCAGTTCGGCGGCGGCCTTCTCGCGGGTGGCCTTGGCGTCCTGGGCGGCCTCGGCCCGGCGCTGCTCGGCGGCGATACGGGCCTGTTCCAGCAGCTCGTCGGCCTCCGCGCGGCGGTCGGTCGCGAACTGCTCGGCCTCGGCGCGCTGCTCGGCGGCGGCCTGCTCGGCCTCGGTGCGGACGCGGTCGGCGTACGCCTCGGCGCTCTCGCGCTGCTCGGTGGTCTCCTGCTGGGCGAGGGCGCGCAGCTCGGCGGCGGCCTGCTCGGCCTCGGCGCGCTGGGCGGCCGCGTACTGGTCGGCGCCCTCGCGCTGCTCGGCGGCGTACCGGTCGGCGGCCTCGCGCTGCCCGGTGGTCTCGGCGGCGGTGCGCTCGGCGAGCTCGGCGGCGGCCTGCTCGGCCTCGGTGCGGACGCGGTCGGCGTAGGCCTCGGCGCTCTCGCGCTGCTCGGTGGTCTGCTGCCGGGTCAGCGCACGCAGCTCGGCCGTCTCGCGGTCGGCGCTCTCGCGCTGCTGGGCCGCGTACTGGTCGGCGGCGCCGCGGACCTCCGCGGCGTGCTGCTCGGCCGCGGCGCGGACCTCGGCGGTCTCCTGGGCGGTGCGCTCGGTCAGCTCGGCGGCGGCCTGCTCGGCCTGCTCACGGGCGGAGCGGGCGGCGGCCAGCTGCTCCGCGGTCTCCTCGCGCTCGCGCCGCAGCCCGGTGGAGGCGGCCTCCCGCTCGCGCAGGCTCTCCTCGCGCAGTGCTTCGGCGGCGGCTTCGGCCTCGGCCCGGGTACGGGCGGCCTCGGTGTCGGCCTCGGTGCGCACCCGCTCGGCGTCGGCGACCGCGGCGCCCCGGACGGCGTTCGCCCGGGCCTCGGCATCGGCGGTCAGCGCCTCCGCGGCGGCGCTCGCCTCGGCGCGCACCCGCTGGTCGAACTCGGCGGCGTCGCGCCGGAGTTCGGCTGTCTCGCGCTCGGCGGCGACCCGGTTCTCGGCGGCCGCGGCCTTGGCGGCGGCCAGGGCGTCCTGGCCCTGCTGCTCGGCGGCCGCGGTGATCTTCTCGGCCTCGGCGCGGGCCCGGGTCAGGGTCTGCTCGGCCCGCCCCTGGGTCTCGGCGGCCTGCTCCTGGGCCTGCTCGCGCAGCCGCTCGATCTCCCCGGCGGCGCCGGCGCGCAGCTCGTCCGCGTCGGCCTTGGCCCTGGTGAGCAGCTCCTCGGCGTTCTTCGCCGACTCCTCGATCTGCAGCACCGCCTGGCGGCGGGCCTCGCTGCGGGCCCGGTCGGCCTCGGCGGCGGCCTGGGCGCGCAGCTCCTCGGCCTCGGCCCGCAGCCGGGCCGCCTCGTCCTGCATCTGCTCGATCCGCTCGCGGATCGCGGCGGCGTCGTCGAGGGCGGCGTTCTGGGCCTGCTCGACGGCGGCCTGGGCCTGCTCGCGCAGCCGCTGCGCCTCGGCACGGGCCTCGGCGCGGACCCGCTCGGCCTCGGCGGCGGCCTCGCCGCGGGTGACCTCGGCGTCCTGGTTGGCCTGGCCGAGCACCTCCTCGGCGGTCTTGGCGGCCTTGGCGAGGTGGACGGTGGCGTCCTTGGCGCCGGCCGCCCGGCCCTCCTCCTCGGCCTCGCCGCGCAGCCGCTGGGCGTCGGCCTCGGCCTGCGCCCGCAGCTCGGCCACGTCCCGTTCGGCCTGGGCGCGCAGCTCGGCGATCGCGGCCTCGGCCTCGGCCTTCAGCTGGGCGGCGACCGACTCGGCGGTGGCCCGCAGCCGCTCGCTCTCCTCGGCGGCGGCGGCCTTGGCGGCGTCCGCCTCGGCCTGCCTGGTGGCGGCCACGGCACGGACGGCCTCCGCCTCGGCGCGGATGGCCTCGGACTCCTTGGTGGCCTGGGCGACCAGCCGGGCGATCTCGGCCCGGGCGGTCTGCGAACGCTGCTCGGTGGCGGCCTCGCCGTCGGCGACCTTGCGCTCGGCGGCGGCCTCGGCGTCGGCCTGGAGCTGCTCGGCGGCCTGCTCGGCCTGGGCGCGCAGCTCGGCGGCCTCCCGGCGGGTGCGCTCGGCCTCGGCGATCGCCTCGGCGCGCAGCCGCTCTATCTCGGCCTTCGCGGCGGCGAGCTGCTGCTCAGCGCGGGCCTGCTCGGCGGTGGCCTGCTCCTTGAGCCGGCCGATCTCGGCGTGGGCGACGGCCAGCTGCTGCTCGGCGGCGACATGGGCGGCGGCCAGCTCCTGCTGGGCCTGGCCGCGGGCGGCGTCCACGTCGGCGGCGGCCTGGGCACCGGCCTGCTGGGCCTGCTCGGAGGCGGCGCGCAGCAGGCGCTCGGCGTCGTTCTGGGCCCGCTGCAGGGCGGCCTCGGCGGCGGCCTGGGCCTCGCCGCGGGCGGCGTCCACATCGGCGGCGGTCTGGGCGCGGGCGTGGTCGGAGAGCGCGGCGGCCTCGGCACGGGCGGCGGCGACCATCCGCTCGGACTCGGCGCGGGCCTCCTGGAGCAGGCGCTTGGCCTCCTGCTCGGAGCCGGCCCGGGTCTGCTCGGCCCAGCCGTTGACGTGCTGCTCGGCGGAGCGGCGCAGCTCGGCGAGCTCGTCCTCCAGCTGGCGGCGGCGGGCGGCGAGCTCGGCCTCCAGCCGGGCGGTGCGCTCGGCGGCCTCGGCCATGATCCGCTGGGTCGCGGCCTGGGACTCGCGCAGCTGGCGCTCGGCGTCGGCGCGCAGCTGCTGGGCCTGCATCTCGGCGGTGCGGAGCATCTGCTCGGCCTGGCCGGAGACGGCGTCGAAGGCGCGCGGCTGGGCGAGCATGCGACGGGACTCGTGCAGCTTGGCCCGGAGCACCTCCACCTGGTAGGCGAGGTCCTCGGCATGCTCGACTGCCTTGTCCCGCTCCTTCCGAGTCCGACCCATCTCGGCCTCGAACTGGGAGAGGTGATCGTCAACCTCGTAGCGGTCGTTGCCCCGCACTCCGCGGTCCCATCCATCTCCTGGTCGCGTCCTCGACCCGGCCGGTTCCGGGCTCCCGTGTCCGGGGCGCCGGTCCGACTGGTCCTTGCATCCGCGGCCACCGGACGAACCCCCGCCAAGCCGGGTCCGTCCGCCGCGGTCGTCGGAATCCTCGGTGCGGGAGCGCGGGTGTACCGCGTTCCCCCGTCCGGGTGGACTCCTGGGCGAACTCTTGCCTGTGGAGAATGGTGACAGATCCGTCTTGCGACTGTTCAGCCGTGCCCGCGTACTGGACTCCCCTGCGACGGGCCGACCACCGGAGGGCGGACAGGCCTGTCATCGGCCGTGCCCGTCGCCTCCGTTCCGCGGAGTCTTCGCGCACCTGGGCATTGTAGTGGGAGCGCACTGCGGGGGAATGGCCGCGTGGGGGTTTTCCGGCTGTCGGACCAGGTTACTGACGGGTCGCTAGGGTACGCCGCCGTGGTGCCGCCCCGCGCGGGCGGCGCCGTTGGGGGTTTGAGGCGGCGCCACCAGGGGTTCCGGGCGGCGCCGCCAGGGCTCAGTGTCCTTCCCGCGCACCCGGCTCGGCCGAGGTGACCAGCTCGGTCAGCACGCCGCCGCAGTCCTTGGGGTGCAGGAAGGTGATCCGCGAGCCCATCGAGCCGATCCGCGGCTGGTCGTACAGGACCCGGACGCCCTTGCCCCGGATGGCCTCGGCGTCGCCGTCCACGTCGGCGGTGCCGAAGGCGATGTGGTGCACGCCCTCGCCGTTCTTCTCCAGCCATTTGGCCACGGTGGAGTCCGGCCGGGTGGGCTCCAGCAACTGGAGGTACGAGGCGCCGCCGTCGTCCGTCCCGTTGATCCGGAGCATGGCCTCGCGGACGCCCTGCTCCTCGTTGACCTCGCTGTGGAACACCTCGAAGCCGTAGGTGGCGCGGTAGAACTCGACCGTCTTGTCGAGGTCGCGGCAGGCGATGCCGATGTGGTCGATACGGGTCAGCACGGCGACCTCCGGGGCTGGTAGGAAAGAAGGTGGCACCCAGTGCAGCGTACGGCCCTTCAGGGGCGCCAGTGCCGGACGTGCGAGCCTGCTCACACGGCGCAGGGTTCACCCGGAGTGCGTTGACACGGTGTTGACTGGATGGTGCCAGTGCGCTCGATCACACCGTCGCTCCGGTGACGGGCGGAAAACAGGTCAGTACATTGAGCGCATCCTCACCTGGCCACGACGTGCGAAGGGGCCCGTCCCATGACCAACACCACCTCTGTGATCGTTGCCGGTGCGCGGACCCCGATGGGACGCCTGCTCGGCTCCCTCAAGGGCTTCTCCGGCGCCGAACTCGGCGGCTTCGCCATCAAGGGCGCGCTGGAGCGGGCCGGGATCACGGGTGAGCAGGTCCAGTACGTGATCATGGGCCAGGTGCTGCAGGCCGGCGCCGGCCAGATCCCCGCCCGCCAGGCCGCCGTCAAGGCCGGCATCCCGATGAACGTCCCGGCGCTGACCATCAACAAGGTCTGCCTCTCCGGCCTGGACGCCATCGCGCTGGCCGACCAGCTGATCCGCGCCGGCGAGTTCGACATCATCGTGGCCGGTGGCCAGGAGTCGATGACCAACGCCCCGCACCTGCTGCCGAAGTCCCGCGAGGGCTTCAAGTACGGCGCGATCGAGATGCTCGACGCGATGGCCTACGACGGCCTGACCGACGCCTACGAGAACATCCCGATGGGCGAGTCCACCGAGAAGCACAACACCCGCCTGGGCATCGCCCGCGAGGTGCAGGACGAGATCGCCGCCGCCTCCCACCAGCGGGCCGCCAAGGCGCAGGCCGACGGCGTCTTCGACGCCGAGATCGTCCCGGTCGCCATCCCGCAGCGCAAGGGCGAGCCGGTGCTGTTCAGCCAGGACGAGGGCATCCGCGCCGACACCACCGCCGAGGGCCTGGCCAAGCTGCGCCCGGCCTTCACCAAGGACGGCACGATCACCGCCGGCACCTCCTCGCAGATCTCCGACGGCGCCGCCGCCGTGGTCGTGATGAGCAAGGCCAAGGCCGAGGAGCTGGGCCTGACCTGGATCGCCGAGATCGGCGCCCACGGCAACGTGGCCGGCCCGGACAACTCGCTGCAGTCGCAGCCGTCCAACGCGATCAAGCACGCGCTGTCCAAGGAGGGTCTGGAGGTCTCCGACCTCGACCTGATCGAGATCAACGAGGCCTTCGCGGCCGTCGCCCACCAGTCGATGAAGGACCTGGGCGTCTCCTCCGACATCGTCAACGTCAACGGCGGCGCGATCGCGCTCGGCCACCCGATCGGCATGTCCGGCGCCCGCGTGGTGCTGACCCTGGCGCTGGAGCTGCAGCGCCGCGGCGGCGGCGTCGGCGCGGCCGCGCTGTGCGGCGGCGGAGGCCAGGGCGACGCGCTGATCGTGCGCGTGCCGAAGGCCTGATCGCTGACCTGGCTTCCGGGGCTGCGGACCGCCACAAGTGGTCCGCAGCCCCTTCGGCATCTGCGCTTGGAGATCCTGATGATCGATGTCGCCACGCTGGTCGAGCAGGCCCGGGAGGGCCGGCCGCGGGCGGTCGCCCGGCTGATCACGCTGGTCGAGAACGCCGCCCCGCAGCTGCGGGAGGCGATGGCCGCGCTCGCGCCGTACACCGGGCAGGCCTACACGGTGGGCCTGACCGGCTCGCCGGGGGTCGGCAAGTCCACCACCACCTCGGCGCTGGTCTCCGCTTACCGGCGGCTCGGCAAGCGGGTCGGCGTGCTGGCCGTCGACCCGTCCTCGCCGTTCTCCGGCGGGGCGCTGCTGGGCGACCGGGTCCGGATGCAGGACCACGCGACCGACCCCGAGGTGTTCATCCGCTCGATGGCCACCCGCGGCCACCTGGGTGGGCTCTCCTGGGCGGCGCCGCAGGCGCTGCGGGTGCTGGACGCGGCAGGCTGCGAGGTGATCCTGGTCGAGACCGTGGGCGTCGGCCAGTCCGAGGTGGAGATCGCCGCCCAGGCCGACACCGCCGTGGTGCTGCTGGCCCCCGGGATGGGCGACGGCATCCAGGCCGCCAAGGCGGGCATCCTGGAGATCGGCGACCTCTTCGTGGTCAACAAGGCCGACCGGGACGGCGCCGACGCCACCGCCCGCGAGCTCAACCACATGCTGGGCCTCGGCGAGGCCCGCGAGGCGGGGGACTGGCGCCCGCCGATCGTCAAGACCGTCGCGGCCCGCGGCGAGGGCGTGGACGAGGTGGTCGAGGCGCTGGAGAAGCACCGCGCCTGGCTGGAGGAGCACGGCGAACTGGCGGCGCGTCGGCGCCGCCGGGCCGCCCAGGAGATCGAGGCGATCGCACTCGCCGAGCTGCGCGCCCGGATCGGCGACCTCTCCGGCGACCGCCACCTGGCCGGGCTGGCCGAGCGGGTGGTCGCGGGCGAACTGGACCCGTACGGCGCGGCCGACGAACTGGTGGCGGGGCTGACGCAGACCTGAGCGCCCGCCTCTCTGTTCCTCCGTCGCCGCTTCGGCATGGCCGAAGCGGCGACGGCATTGCCCGGCCCTTCTCCGCAGGAAGTCGGCCAGGGCGACTTCCTGCGCAAACAGGGGTGGCTGCGGCACGACAGCAACAGCGGCCCATCACATCGGACGCCGCTGGGACTGATGCCGCTTCGTCTCTCCGCCCCGCCGGATGGGTCCGGCGGGGCGGAGAGACAGCAACCAGCTTGCCGAACTCGGAATGGCGCTGGCCTTCGAGGTGACCTCGACGGCCAGCGCCATCCACAACGGAATGCTTCCATCCGCCTACAGTGCGCTCTTGACGGTCCACGCGTCGTTCGCAAGGGTTCAGGCGCAACAGTGCGCAACTGGCTTGATACGGGAGGGCGCCATGGAACTAGAGTTCATCGGGATCGACCCCGAGACCGGCAAGGACGGCTCACCGACCGTGTGGGTGGACCACGCGCAGCGGGAGATCGTGATCCAGGGGAGGACCGCCTCAGAGGAGCTGGTGGCGGCGATCAGTGGGACTACATGGGCGCCTGACCATACTCCAGGCATCCCCGAGGGTGAGAACGTGACCCGAATCCCGGCGCGGATGGTGTCGATCTTGAGGGAGGCGTGCAATGTGGCTGAACGTTCCGGACTTTGATCAACTTCTGCACTCCGCACAGTATTCAGCGGTCCATCTTGAGATGCGCGACGCCTACGGGGTCCCGGACGAGGCGCAGGCCGTCGAACGGTTCCGGGAAACGGGGGAGTCGGACCTGGACCCGGAGTCGGAGTACTGGCATGAGTGGACGGCCATGGTGCGCGAGGCGACGATGCGGGGCGTCGCCGTCCGTCGAGCCCGGATCGTCTCCGAGCCGGTCACCCTCTACACGCGATACCTGCATGCCATGACCCCGGTCAATATCGCGGCTGGTGAAGACGTCCGTTGGCTCCCCCGCCACAACGCTTCCGACTTGGCGCTGCCTGGCAACGACTTCTGGGTGTTCGACAATCATGCCGTTCGCTTCAATCACTTCACCGGTGACGGTGATTGGGCCGACCCGCGCACCTCGTACACCGAGGACGCCGTCGTGGCGAAGCTCTGCGTATCCGCATTCGAAGCGGTGTGGGAGCGTGCGACCCCGCACGACCGATATGCCGTCTGACCGCTGAGGTACCGAGCGGACACTCCATGGCCGTATCCCCATCGTCCAGCGCCCAGGCAGCTCGGGTCGCTATTGCAACACGTCTACGCGATCTGATGCTGGACGCCCGGATCGACGGCAAGGAGCTCTCGGCCCGGTGTCAATGGCACCCATCGAAAACCTCGCGCATCCTGAGCGGGAAGTCCGTACCCTCCGAGGACGACATCCGCTCGTGGTGCACGGCGTGCGGCTCGGACGAGCAGGTGACTGACCTGATCGCCTCGTCCCGTGCGGTGGAGCTCATGTACCAGGAGTGGCGCAAGCTCCATCGCAACGGAATGCGCCAGGTCCAGGAAGAGTCCCTGGTCCAGTACGCGAGCACGGTGATGTGCCGAGCCTATGTCTCGAACGTCGTACCCGGTTTCCTCCAGACCGAGGCGTACGCAACCGCACTCATGCGCAGTATTACGGACTTCCAGGGCACTCCGGATGATGTCGCTGATGCGGTAGCGGTTCGGTTGGAGCGCGGCCGACTGTTGCGCGAGGGCAACCATCGCTTCGTCGTCCTGGCCGAGGAGACCGTCCTGCGGTACCGCATCGGTGACTCGGAAACCATGGCTGGCCAACTCGGGTACCTACTCACGGTGATGCCGCTCCCGTCCGTCTCGCTCGGCATCATCCCGTTCTCTGCGCAACGCCGCATCTGGCCGCTGGAGGCGTTCTACCTGTTCGATGACCAGGAGGCGTCGGTGGAGACGCTGACCGCAGAGATCAACGTCATTCAGCCGCGCGAACTTGCGGACTACCGCCGAGCCTTCGCCGAGCTGACCGAGATGGCCGTCTACGGAGCCTCGGCGCGCGCGCTGATCACCTCCGCGATTGCCGCTCTCAGTTGATGGTCCGCAATCAGCCGCAATCGCGTTGAGTGTCCAAGCGCTTACTCCCTACCGTCGAACTCATCGCCTGGCGTGAGAAGGTCGAAACTCTCCGCAGTCGGGCGCCGATGCCCGGTCGCGCACCCGTGGCGCGACCGGCCGAATCGATCAAGGGAGCATGGCATGAGCCCCGTGAGCACGGAACGGATCACCGGACGAGCCCTGGTCAACGACGCCCTGTTCGGGCGCTTGGTCCACAGGGTCGTTCACGACCAGGACATGGCGCCGACGCTCGCGGAGCGGGTCGTGGACCAGGCGCTCGCGTTCCTCGGTGCCTGCGCCGCCGACCCCGGCGCCCGGCTGGCGCCGTCCCGCCTCGTCGACCACGGATGGCACGCCTTCCTGATGTACACCCGCGAGTACGCCGGGTTCTGCGACCGCGTCGCGGGTAGGTTCCTCCACCACAACCCGGAGGATGGCGACAGCCTCGTGAGGGGCGCGAGCATCGCAGTCACCGTGGCCGCTCTCACGGCGGTCGGCTATCAGGTGGACACCGAGCTTTGGGCCATGTCCGCCGAATGCTCCGAGGGCAGCGGAGGTGACGGATCCGACAGCAGCGGAAGCGGTAACTGCTCGCAGTGCCACCAGGGTTGCCACAACTCCAACTGACCACCGGCCGGGGCCGGACGGCGAGAGCGCCGTCCGGCCCCGGCCCGATCCCGAGGAAACGCCATGTGCCACCAGTGGACCGACCTGCCAGTTGCGGTTCGTGATCTGATCGTCGAGCGATGCGGCGCCGTCACCGGGGTGACGGTCCCGGATGCCGGGGAGGTCGCCGACTTCGCCGCCGCCCTGGACACCGACACGGGTCGCCTGTTCGTGAAGGCCGCCCGGCTCGACAGCCCGAACCTATGGATGGCCCGCAAGGAGGCGCAGGCCGCGCCAGCGGTGAAGGGGATCGGTGCGGGCCTGCTGTGGCAGGGGGAGGCCGATGGCTGGCTGGTCACCGCCTTCGAGTACGTGCCCGGGCGGCACGCCGACTTGTCCCCTGGATCGTCGGACCTGCCGCTCATCGCCGGAACGCTGGCCGGCCTCGCCGACCGGCTGACCCCGGCGCCCGCGCTGCGGTCGTTCAGCCTTGCGCAGCGGTGGGCCGGGTCGGCGCTTTGGCCCGAGATCGCCGCCAGTGGCGGCCTGACGCCGTGGCAGGCCGAGCATGTGGACCAGCTCAGTGCGTTGGAGGGCGGGGTGTCGGATGCCGTTGCGGGTGACACGCTGGTCCACACCGACATGACCGGGTCGAACATCCTGGTCGACGGTGCCCGGGTGCGGGTCATCGACTGGTCGTGGCCGGCCCCGGCCGCCGCGTGGGTCGACACCGCTTCGCTGGTTCCCCGCCTGATCGCCGCCGGTCACACCGTCTCGCAGGCGCAGCGGTGGGCGATGACGGTCCCGTACTACGCCGCTGCCGATCCTGCGAAGGTGGCCGCCTTGGCGGCCGTGGTCGCGGCCCGGTGGCAGCTGCGCGCGATCCGGGACGGCGGTGTGTGGGCTGCACTGTCGGCGGCGGCTGAGCTGTGGGTCGCCGATCTGCTGCTGGTCAGCGCTACCCGGGGAAGTCGTCGGCGAGAACACCGGCGATGAACGCTGTCCAGGCATCGGCGGTGAAGAGGAGAGCCGGCCCCTGCGGGTCCTTGGAGTCGCGAACGGGAAGCACCCCCGGGAACCCGTCCGCGACCTCGATGCATTCGTTGTCAGGGCCGCTGAACGAGCTCTTGCGCCATATGGCGGCGGAGAGGTCGGGGGCTTTGGTCATGAGCCGAGCTCCTTGATCGAGTTGATCAGTTCCAGGGATTCCGCAGATGAGAGCGCTTTGGTGGAGACATCGTTCCAAAGCTCCAGGTACGCCTCCACCTCCGTCGCGCCCTCAAGCCACATGGAACCCGAGGGGTTGTCCAGCAGGACGACGTCCATCGCAGCCTCGGACGGGAATCCCAGGATCACGTAGGGTCCGGCCATGCTGGCGTGCGCACCAACGCTGAACGGAACGACCCGGACGGACACGTTGGGCATGGATGCGGTATTCACCAGGTGCGCGAGCTGATCCCTCATGGCAGCGGGTCCGCCAACCTGCTGGCGCAGAGCACCCTCGGCCAGCACTACCGAGAGGGACAGCGGCGGATCGGCCCTCAACCGTTGTTGCCGCATCAGGCGAACGGTTACGAACTGCTCGACCTCCTCCGGCTGTTTCCAGCGTCGACCCGCTGCGGTGAGCGCACGCGCGTAGTCCGGAGTCTGCAGCAGGGCCGGGATCATCTGGCTTTGGAATGTGCGCACCGATGACGCCACCGCTTCCAGGGCGATGAAGTCGCGGTAGGTGTCCGCGAGCACGTTGCCGTACTCGCTCCACCAGCCGCTCCCGCGCCGCCGCTTGTTTGCCGTGCGAGCCAGCTCGGCGAGGCGCTCATGAACTGCTTGTTCATCGACGCCGTAGAGCCGGAGCATCGCAGTGAGATCCGGCGTCCGAACAGGGCTACGACCATTCTCGATTCGCGAGATCTTGCCCTTGGTGCAATCCAGTGCCTCGGCTACCGCACTGGTGCTCAGGCCGGCATGCTCCCGCATGCCGCGCAGTTCCTCTCCCAACTGCCGCCCCAGCACGGTGGATGGCGCGCTCGCCACGCGATCCGGTTGCATGCGTCCTCCTCTGATCGACAGTCAGTCTGCGCTCGCCGTACGGGCGCAGGCAATCTCAATCACTCGCATCTTTTCTTCAGGCAACGTTGCGGATGATCTTCAAGTGAGCGCATGCTACATGACGTAGCACGCCGAATTCGGGGAGTGATTGCAGGCTTGCTGCCGGGCATCCCTATGCCTCGATCCGTCGCCGGGCCGATTTCCCGCCCGGGCCTCGATCTCCAACACCACCGGAGGTGGCTCCGCCGTGCCTGAAACCGACACCCCTGTCGCGACCCGCAGCTGCTGGTTCCCGCGCTCCCGCCGTTCGCCGTTGCTCGCGCGGCGGATGCTGCGGGAGTTGCTCGCCACCGTGCCGGACGGCGACCGCTACTCCGAGGTCGGCGAGTTGCTCGTTACGGAGCTGGTGGGCAATGCCGTGCTGCACTCGGGCATGCCGGGCCGGCTGATCTGGGTGTCCTTCGATGTCGACGCCACCCGCCTGCGCATCGAGGTGCACGATGCGAGCGACCGGCCTCCGGTGTCTCGGCAGCCGGACGCCACCGCCGGGTGTGGGCGCGGCCTGCTCCTCGTGGAGGCCCTCGCCGCCGAGTGGGGGCACTTCCCGCGCCCAGGTGGGGTCGGCAAGGTGGTCTGGTGCGAGTGCGCGCCCGGACCGCTCGTCGCGAAGGCGTGAGTCCGATATGTGCGAGGGCGGGGCCGTGGGGGTGTCCACGGTCCCGCCCTCGGGGTGAAGCGGTCGTTGCCTACGAGCGGCCGCGCAGGCCGCGCAGGTGTTCGGCGACCGGGGCCAGCGCCTCGTACATGGCGTCGAGTTGCTCGGGGGAGAACCGGTCGATGAAGTGGGCACGGACGCTGCGGACGTGGTCCGGGGCGACCCGCTGCATGGTCTCCCAGCCCTGCTCGGTGAGGTGGGCGTAGAGGCCGCGGCGGTCGCCGGGGCACTCCTGGCGCAGGACCAGCCCGGCGTTCTCCATCCGGGTGATCTGGTGGGAGAGCCGGCTCTTCGACTGGAGGGTGGCGGTCGCGAGGTCGGTCATCCGCATCCGGTGGTCGGGGGCCTCGGAGAGGACGACCAGGATCTCGTAGTCGTTGATGGCCAGGTTGTGGGGCTGGAGTTCGCGGCTGAGCTGGTAGTCCAGCAGCTTGGCGACCTCCAGATGGGCGCGCCACATCCGCTGCTCCCTGGCGGTCAGCCAGGGAGTCTCCTCCTCGGGCTGCGACGGAGGGGTGTCCGCAGTGCCGATCGTGTGCGTATCCATGGGGCCCAGCATAGCCGATTTAGTTCAATATTGTACAAGTTTACAGGCCGAAACGCCGTCCGAGTTCGCCCAGGTTACCGAGGCCGGGCGCGTTGGGGTTGCCGCCGGCGGGGGCCTGCTGGGGCGGTACCCCGCCGACCGGTACGCCCGCCTCGGCGTCCACCACGCCCACCGACCGCTCGGCCAGCAGCTTCTCGCTGGACTGGATCAGCACCTGCCCGGCGCCGATGAACTCGAACTGGTGCTCCTCGCCGGAGACGCCGCCGACACCGGTCAGTCGTCGCAGGCCGCCGACCACCCCGTGCAGGTACTCGTGGTCGTAGTGGTGGCACGGCGCCGGGCAGTCCGCCCAGCCGACCAGCGCCTGCGGGTCCACCCGGATCGGCGGCTCGACGAAGTGCACCGGCCCGTTGGAGGCGGCGACGAAGCGGCCGGTGCCGATCAGCGTCAGGAAGCCCGGGATGATCGACTGCTTGAGCCGCAGCGTCGGGTCGAAGGCGAGCAGGTTGCCGGAGCGCACGGTCAGGTTGCCGTCGTCCAGGTCGTAGGAGTTGAGGTCGAAGGCACGGTCGGCCAGCAGCAGCTTGCCGGTGCCCTGGGCGACCACCCAGTCCGCCGCGTGCAGCGGGGAGTTGAAGTGCTGCCCGAGCACCCGGTCGACCATCCCGGCGCCGACGCCGCGGAAGGTGATGTCGCCGTAGTAGGCGACCATCTTGCCCTTCTGCAGGAAGTAGGAGCCGTTCAGGTCGACCGCGAAGGCGTACGGGTTGACGTTGTCGTTGGCCGGCAGGGTGTACGCGTCGTACACCACCGGGCCCTCGCCGCCGTGGGTGGTCGGCAGCGGGGCCTGCGGGCCGCCGAACTGCTCCTGGGCGTAGGCCGGTTGGGGCTGTTGGGGCGGCTGCTGCGGGTAGCCGGGCGGCGGGGGCGGCGGGTAGCCGTGCGGCGGGCCGTAGTTCGGCGGCACCGGCGGCACCGCGAAGCCCGGCTGGGTCGGCTGGTCGTGCGGCGACTGCCCGTACGGCGGCTGCGGCGGCTGCGGAGGGTAGGACATCAGAGCTTCTCCTCGCTCGCCTGGACGTACACCGCGCCCTGCCCGGACAGCTCCAGCTGGAACGCCTCGCCCGAGCCGCGGCCGATCATCTCGCGCCAGCCGATCGCCGTGGACAGCTTGTTGTGCACCTCGCCGCGGTGCGCCACATACGCCTGCGGGTCGACGTGCACCGGCCGGCCCGGGGTGATCGGAAGCTCGAAGACCCCGCCGTGGGCCATCACCGCGACCGAGCCGTGGCCCTCCAGCCGGGTGGTGAACAGGCCCTGCCCGCTGACCTGGCCCCGGACCATGCCCATCACCCCGCCCTGCGAGCCGAGGAACACGGTGGACTGCCGCAGCGTGCCCTCGAAGGCGAGCAGCCGGTCCGCCTCGACGAACAGGGTGTCGCCGACCAGGTCGATCACCTGGACGTGGTGGCCGCCGTGGCCGAACATCACCCGGCCTTGGCCCTCGACGGTCATCAGCGGGGTGTCCTCGTTGGCGACCCTGCGGCCGATCATCGACATCACCCCGCCCTGGCCGCCGGTGATGTTCGGGGTGAACCGGACGTCGCCGGTGTACGCGATCATCGCGCCGCGCTGGCTGAACAGCCGCTGACCGGGCACCACCTGGGCCTCGACCAGCTTGCCGTTGATCCGGGTGAAGCCCATCAGACATCACCCCCGAGGGTGACCTTCTCCGAGGGCTGGACGTACACCAGGCCCTCGCCGGTGAACTCGACCTGGACGGCCTCGCCGCCGCCCTCGCCGATCACCGTGGTCCAGCCCGCGCCGGACTTGAGGCTGCGGTGCAGGCTGCCGGTGTGCGCGAGGTACGCGCCCGGGTCGACCCGCAGCGGCATGTCCTTGCCGACCCGCAGGATGACGGCGGGCCCGTTGGAGGTGACGGCGGCCCAGCCGTGCCCCTCCACCTTGGTGGTGAAGAGGCCGTTGCCGGAGGAGACGCCGTTCAGCCCGGTGAAGGTGGTGCCGGTGTGCAGGCCGGCCTCGGTGCACAGCAGGTTGTCCGACTCGACGTAGAGCGTCTCGCCGAACAGCTGGACCAGGTTGATCTCGGTGGCCTTGTCGGCGAAGTAGCAGGTGCCCTGTCCCTTCACCTCCATGACGGTCATCCGCTCGCCGGTGAGTCTGCGGGCGACCATGCCGCGCAGTCCGTCCCCGCCGCCGGTCAGTTTCTTGAAGGTCATCTGGCCGGTGTAGGCGACCATCGAGCCGTGCCGGGCCTTGACGGCGTCGCCGGCCAACTCGACGGCGAGCACCCGCGAGCCCTGGAGTCTGAACTGTGCCACGGCCGAAATCTAGCGTTTGCGGCCGCGGTCGGGCGAGAGGTCGGGGACGAACTGGTACGAGCCTGGGACAAAGGTGCGAGTCAGGACCGCGCGTGCGCCCCGTGGCCGGGGTGCGGGACGGTGCCGGCCGCCTCCTCGACCTCCAGCAGCGAGGCCGAGTGGCGCTCCGCCTCGAAGGCGACCGCGCCGCCGCGCAGGCCGAACAGGCGCTTGGAGAGCATGATCCAGAGCACCGCCGCGATGTTCAGGGCCAGCGTGCAGATCTTCACCGCGCTGACGTGCTCGTGCAGCTCGTAGCCCTCCAGCGGGAGGAAGGCGGCGGTGGCGACCACGGTCAGGTACTCGGCCCAGCGCCTGCCCAGCCAGAGGCCGACCGCCTCGACGATCTCGATCAGCGCGTAGGTGACCAGGGCGCCCGCGACGATCAGCAGGGTCTTCTTCTGGTAGCCGAAGGTCTTGCGGATCGTCTCGACGATCGGGGCGTGGTCCAGGTCCCAGTGGAAGTGGTCGGTGACCGGCTTGAAGATCGTCAGGTCCTCCTCGAAGACCCGCTGCACGGCCTCCTGGCTGTTGGAGAACTTCCAGATCCCCCACGCCATCAGGATGATGACGACGCCACGCAGCACCCGCTCGATGGCCAGGAAGCGCAGGATGAAGAGGTCCCGCAGGGCCTTGCCGCGCGGCACCAGCGGGGCGTTCGCGGCCGGGCCGGAGCCGTGCGGGGCGCCCAGCGCGAAGTCCCCGCAGCGCAGGCAGCGCCAGGCGTCGCCGACGGCGGTGGTGGCGTGCAGCCGGGAGGCCAGCTCGGGTTCGGTCGGCGCGTAGGTGATGTGCCCGCGCTTGGCGCAGGTCCTGCGGTCCCAGTCCCGCTTGAACATGGTGCGACTACCCCCGTGTGCGATGCCGTGAGCGCCCGGATCGGTGGGCGCGCGGGCAAGAGGATAGGGGGTGCGGGCGACGCCCTGCTGCGTTCGGCCGGGTTCTGGCGCGTGGCTGTGACATCGGGCACGGTGGCCACCCCCGGCCCGGGGTTCGGACATGTGCTCGGTGATAATGGCCGGAAGGCTTGTGAGTCGCTTCACAAGCGTGCCCACGCCTCCGACCCCCGTATTGAGGTATCCAACGTGAACAGCAGCGCCGTCCACCGCCTGCGCCTGGTCTCCGCCCCCGAGGGGATCTCCTTCGTCCTGCTGTTGATCTGCACGGCGCTGAAGTACACCACCAGCTTCAACGCCGTCCCGGTGCTCGGCCCTGTCCACGGGACCCTCTTCATCCTGTACGTGGTGTTCTGGATCCAGGCCTGGCAGACGCAGAAGTGGGACGCCAAGCGCGGCATCCTGCTGTTCGTGCTCTCGGTGCTGCCGTTCGGCGGCGTCTACGCCGAGCGGACCCTCGCCCAGGAGGAGCGCGGCGAGCTGCGGCCCGCCACCGCCGCCGCCTGACGCGAACGCGTGGACGGTCGACAGGCTGCCACGGCCTCCTCTCCCAAAGGGCCGCGGCAGCCTGTCGCCGTTTCTTGCCGGGAGTGGTCCAGGACGGGGGCCTGGTCGACGGGGCCTAGTTGACGTTCACCCCGCTCCAGGCCGCGGCCACCGCCTTGTACTCGGTGCTGGTCGCGCCGTAGAGGTCGGAGGCGGCCTTCAGGGTCGCGGTGCGGGCGGCCTTGTAGTTGGTGGTGGAGGTGAAGTAGACGGTCAGCGCGCGGTACCAGATCGCGGCCGCCTTGTCCCGCCCGATGCCGGTCACCTTCGCGCCGTTCGAGGTCGGGCTGTTGTAGCTGTAGCCGTTGATGCTCTTGGCACCGCTGCCCTCGGCGAGCAGGTAGAAGAAGTGGTTGGCGACGCCGGACGAGTAGTGCACGTCCAGGTTGCCGACGCCGGAGTACCAGGAGTCCGCGGACTGGCCGTCCAGGGAGGGCTTGTCCATGTACCGCAGCGGCTTGCCGTTGCCGAAGAGGTTGAGCTTCTCGCCGATCCAGTAGTTCGGCGGGTTGGCCGGCAGGTTGGCGTACCACTCGACCATGGTGCCGAAGATGTCCGAGGTGGCCTCGTTGAGGCCGCCGGACTCGCCGGAGTAGTTGAGTCCGGCGGTGGCGGAGGTGACGCCGTGGGTCATCTCGTGGCCGGAGACGTCGATGGCGGTCAGCGGGTGGGTGTTGCCGGAGCCGTCGCCGTACGTCATGCAGAAGCAGGAGTCGTTCCAGAACGCGTTGACGTAGTTGGAGCCGTAGTGCACCCGGCTGGTGGCGCCGACGCCGTTGTTCTTGATGCCGTTGCGGTTGAACGTCTTCTTGTAGTAGTCCCAGGTGGCCGCCGCGCCGAACTGGGCGTCCGCGGCCGCGGACTGACGGTTGGAGGCCAGGCCGTTGCCCCAGCTGTTGCTGGTGCTGGTGAAGAGCGAACCGCTGCCCGAGGTGGCGCCCTTGAGGTCGGTGGTGGACTGGTTGCCGCGGGTGGCGTCCTTGAGCGAGTAGGTCGAGCCGCTCTGGGTGGTGGTCAGCGGTACGGTGCCGACGTTGACGCCCTTGCCGGTGCCGGTCGCGGTCTGGAACTCCTCGTGGGTGGAGAGCAGTTCGCCGGTCGCCGCGTCGGTGACCACCTGCTGGCTGCTCGGGGTGCCGTCGGCCCGCTCGCCGCGCACCACCGTGCGGTGGGCCAGCCGCGGGTTGCCGTCGGCCGCCCAGACCACCAGCTCGGCCGCGCCCGCGCCGTCCACCCGGCTGAGCGCCGCCTCGTCCTCGTCGGCGGCCAGGCCCACGGTCGCCCGCACCGCGTCGGTGGCCCGTTCGGCGGCCTGGCCGGCGGCCAGGGCCGGGGTGGTGGTGGGCAGCGCCAGTCGGCCGGCGAAGGCGCGGTCCACCGAGCTCACCGAGCCGTCGGGGCGCTGGTGGACGACCAGGTCGCCGCCGAGCACCGGCAGGCCGGCGTAGGTCCGCTCGTAGCGCAGGTGCCGGGTGCCGTCGGCGTCCACCAGGGCGTCCCTGGCGACCAGCTGCTCCTGGTCGCCGAGGGCAAACTGGCCTGCGAGCGGGGCGGCTTGGGCGGCGGCCAGCGCGAGCGGCGCGGCCGACACCTGGTCGGGCGCGGGGGCGGCGGCCTGAGCGGCGGGGAGGACAGCGATCTGGACGACGCCGGCCAGCAGGGCGGTGGCGGAGAGTACGGCCGGGAGGGTCAGCTTTCGCTTCACGTAGGGGAGTTCCTTCCACGAGACCCGCGCTTTCCTGCGGGCGCGCCGCGTACCGGGGCGCCGGGGTTGGCGCCGTTGGGGCGGTAGGGCGCGGACGTGCTGCTGCCGTGCGGCTTCTGACGGACCGCCTGCTGGGTGGGGGAGGCGGTCGTCGGACGGGAGCTTGGTCAGAAGCATGACAATTCGTGGCGGGGAAGGACAGGGCGCCGCCGGGGATTGGCCAGGAATCGCCAGCGCCGGTACGGATGGTTCGACTGCCGCCCATTGCCCGGAATCCGCGGTTCGTCCCGCTGGCGGGACCCCGCCAGCCGGTCGGCCTTGACAGCCTCCGGGGCCGGCGGGGTTCCGGGCTTGGAGTGCCGGGCTCGGGTGCGAGCGCCCAGCGGCGAGCATGAGGCCGCGCGGCGCTCGGGCGCGGGCATGGGCGGACGCCCGGGGCCTGCCCTCCAACGAGGCCCCGGGCGTCCGCCCGCCGTGCGCCGTACGTCAGTTGACGTTGACGGCGCTCCAGGTGGCGGCGACGGCGTTGTACTCGGCGCTGGAGGCGCCGTACAGGTCCGAAGCGGCCTTGAGGGTTGCCGTGCGGGCGCCCGCGTAGTTGGTGGTGGAGGTGAAGTAGGTGGTCAGCGCCTTGTACCAGATCTGCGCGGCCTTGTCCCGGCCGATGCCGGCGAGGGTCGAGCCGTTGTACGTCGGGCTGTTGTAGCTGACGCCGTTGATCGTCTTGGCGCCGCTGCCCTCGGCGAGCAGGTAGAAGAAGTGGTTGGCCACGCCCGAGGAGTAGTGGACGTCCAGACCGCCGACCGAGGAGGACCAGTAGTCGGCGGACCTGCCGTCCTTGGACGGCTGGTCCATGTAGCGCAGCGGCTTGCCGTCACCGTTGATGTTGATCTGCTCGCCGATCAGGTAGTCCGGCTTGTCGGCGGCCAGGTTGGCGTACCACTCGACCATGGTGCCGAAGATGTCCGAGGTGCCCTCGTTGAGGCCGCCGGACTCGCCGGAGTAGTTGAGGCCCGCGGTGGCGGAGGTGACGCCGTGGGTCATCTCGTGGCCGGCCACGTCCAGCGCGGTCAGCGGGTGGGTGTTGCTCGCGCCGTCGCCGTACGTCATGCAGAAGCAGCTGTCGCTCCAGAACGCGTTGACGTAGTTGGAGCCGTAGTGCACCCGGCTGGTGGCGCCGACGCCGTCGTTCTTGATGCCGCTGCGGCCGAAGGTGTTCTTGTAGAAGTCCCAGGTGGCCGCGGCGCCGTACTGGGCGTCCACGGCGGCGGACTCCGGGTTGGAGACCAGGCCGTTGCCGAAGGAGTCGGTCGAGTTGGCGACCAGGGTGCCGGAGCCGGAGGTCCTGTTCTTCAGGGTGTAGGTGGACTGGCCGCCGCGGGTGGCGTCCTTCAGCTGGTACGAGGTGCCGCTCTGGGTGGTGGTCAGCGGGACGCTGCCGACGAAGACGCCCTTGCCGGTGCCGGAGGCGGTCTGCACCTGCTCGTGGGTGGAGAGCACCTGGCCGGTGGCGGCGTCGGTGACCAGCAGCTGGCTGCTCGGGGTGCCGTCGGCGCGCAGGCCCTCGACGGTGGTGCGGTAGGCCAGGCGCGGGTTGCCGTCGGTGGCCCAGACGACCAGTTCGGCCTTGCCGGCCTGGTGCACCTCGGTCAGCGGGGACTCGTCCTCGTCGACGGTGATGCCGACGGTGGACTGCACGGCGCCGGTCGCCTGGGCGGCGGCCTTGTCCGCCGGGATCTGCGGGGTGAGGCTCGGCAGGGCGAGCTGCGCGCTGACGGCCTTGTCCACGGCGGTGGTCGAGCCGTCCGCCTTCTGGTGCACCACCAGGTCTCCGCCCAGGACGGGGAGCCCGGCGAAGGTGCGCTCGTAGCGGAAGTGGCGGGAGCCGTCGGCGTCCACCACGACGTCCTTGGCCACCAGCTGCTCCTGGCCGCCCAGGGCCATGGCGTGCGCCACCTTGCCCGCCTGGCCGTTGGCCAGGGCGATCAGGTCGGCGCGCTGCTGCGCGGTCCGGGCGTGCGGGGTGGGATCCGCCTGGGCGGCGCCGGCCTGGACGACGCCGGTGAGCAGGGCGGTGGCGGAGAGTACGGCGACTGCGGCGAGCTTTCGCTTCACGGACGAGTCCTTCCGGGAAACCGCGTGTGGGCGCGGTCGCGCCTCGTCCCGGGGGCCGGGGTCGGCACCTGAGGGGCGGAACGGGCGCTGACGTGCGAGGACCCCGAGCGGTCGTGCGGCTGCCACCGGTTGGGTGGGGGTGGTGGCTGTAGAACGGGGTTGGCGGAAAGCATGACAATCGAGCAAATCAAATGACAGGTCTTGCTCATGAATTGGCCAAGTCCCGCCAAGGAGGGGGATTGTGAACGGAAGGACAAAGGGGATTTTTTACCCGGTCTTTCAGCGGGTTCCGGTCCGAACCGAGGCCTGATAGCGCGGCGTTGGGCGCTTCAGTGGTCAACCTCCGTACGCCGGTCGGCTGTTGCCCGGCGTTCACGCCGGCGCAATGTCCAGGTATGGACCTGGCCGCCCGATTGGCGGGATCCCGCCACACGTCGCGCTTGTCCACCATCAGGACAGCTGGTAGCACACGTCCCGTCCGCCGGTACGGTAAGGAGGTGGCCAAGCCCCTCGCACTCGACTTCGACCCGATCGCCCGCGCCGACGAACTGTGGGCCCGCCGCTGGGGCACCGTGCCCTCGATGGCGGCGATCACCTCGATCATGCGCGCCCACCAGATCCTGCTCTCCAGGGTCGACGCGGTGCTCAAGCCGTACGGGCTGACCTTCGCCCGGTACGAGGCGCTGGTATTGCTGACCTTCAGCCGGACCGGTGAGCTCTCGCTGTCCAAGATCGGCGAGCGGCTGATGGTCCACCCGACCAGCGTCACCAACACCGTCGACCGGCTGGAGCGGGCCGGCCTGGTCGCCCGCCGCCCCAACCCGCTGGACGGCCGCGGCGTGCTCGCCTCGATCACCCGGCGCGGCCGCGAGGTGGTCGAGGAGGCCACCCGGGAGCTCATGGCGATGGAGTTCGGGCTGGAGGAGTACGGCCCCGAGCAGTGCCGCCAGGTGTTCGAACTGCTCAGGCCGCTGCGGATCGCGGCCGGGGACTTCGCCGAGCCGGACGAGGGGGCTGCGAAGGAGCGGCCGTGAGGACGGCTACCCTCGTGGGAGCGGTGCGCGGATCCGGGCGTACCGGCCGAAACTGCCGAGCGAGGCGAGGAAGAGTATGAAGGCGACCCCCCTGCTGGGCTGGTACCGCGGCCTGGCCATTGCGACCGGTGTGGCTCTGCTGGTGTTCTGCGGCTTCATGGTGGCGAAGTACGGCTTCAGCACCGCCGAGGACGTGACCACCTACGTCGCGATGCTGCACGGCTACCTGTACATCGGGTACTTCATCGTGACCTTCCTGCTCGGGCAGAAGCTGAAGTGGCCGCTGGGCCGACTGGTGCTGACCCTGGCGGCGGGCTGCATCCCCTTCCTCTCCTTCGTCTTCGAGCGCAAGGTGGCTCGCGAGGCCGCCGAGAAGCTCCCGGCGGGCGACGGTGCCCGCCAGCCGGCCGGCGTCTGAGTCGAGCCGACCGCGCGAAACGGCGCCCCTTCCCCGCTCGGGGAAGGGGCGCCGTCGTTTTCCGGGTCCGCGTCGAACGGGTATCCATCGACAACTACTAGGACGTCCGAGTAAATTAGTAGGACGTCCTAATAGCTGTGCCGCCCGGTGCCGTGGCGGCCGTACGGAGCGGAGTTCGGCCCATGGACGCCGAGGAGATCGAGCGCGGACGGCAGCGCTGGCAGCAGCGGTACGACAAGGCCCGCAAGCGGGACGCGGACTTCACCACCCTCTCCGGCGACGAGGTCGAGCCGGTGTACGGCCCCGCCCCCGGGCAGGCCGTCGAGGGCTTCGAGCGGATCGGCTGGCCGGGCGAGTACCCGTTCACCCGCGGGCTGCACCCCACCGGCTACCGGGGCCGCACCTGGACCATCCGCCAGTTCGCCGGCTTCGGCAACGCGCAGCAGACCAACGAGCGCTACCGGATGATCCTGGACGCGGGCGGCGGCGGCCTGTCGGTCGCCTTCGACATGCCCACCCTGATGGGCTACGACTCGGACGACCCGAAGTCACTCGGCGAGGTCGGCCACTGCGGCGTGGCCATCGACTCGGCCGCCGACATGGAGGTGCTGTTCAAGGGCATCCCGCTCGGCGAGGTCACCACCTCGATGACGATCAGCGGCCCGGCTGTCCCGATCTTCTGCATGTACCTGGTCGCCGCCGAGCGCCAGGGCGTGGACCCGGCGGTGCTCAACGGCACCCTGCAGACGGACATCTTCAAGGAGTACATCGCCCAGAAGGAGTGGCTCTTCGCCCCCGAGCCGCACCTGCGCCTGATCGGCGACCTGATGGAGCACTGCGCCCAGGGCATCCCCGCGTACAAGCCGCTGTCCGTCTCCGGCTACCACATCCGCGAGGCCGGGGCGACGGCCGCGCAGGAGCTGGCGTACACCCTCGCGGACGGCTTCGCCTACGTCGAGCTGGGCCTGTCCCGCGGCCTGGACGTGGACGTCTTCGCGCCCGGCCTGTCCTTCTTCTTCGACGCGCACCTGGACTTCTTCGAGGAGATCGCCAAGTTCCGCGCCGCGCGCCGGATCTGGGCCCGCTGGATGCGTGACCGCTTCGGCGCCAAGACCGACAAGGCGCAGTGGCTGCGCTTCCACACCCAGACCGCCGGCGTCTCGCTCACCGCGCAGCAGCCGTACAACAACGTGGTGCGCACCGCCGTCGAGGCGCTCTCCGCGGTGCTGGGCGGCACCAACTCGCTGCACACCAACGCGCTGGACGAGACCCTGGCGCTGCCCTCCGAGCAGGCCGCCGAGATCGCGCTGCGCACCCAGCAGGTGCTGATGGAGGAGACCGGCGTCACCAACGTGGCCGACCCGTTGGGCGGTTCCTGGTACGTCGAGGCACTGACCGACCGGATCGAGCAGCAGGCCGAGGCGATCTTCCAGCGGATCCTCGACAAGGGGCGCGAGGACCACGAGATCGGCCCGATCACCTCCGGCATCCTGCGCGGGATCGAGGAGGGCTGGTTCACCGGCGAGATCGCCGAGGCGGCCTTCCAGTACCAGCAGGCGGTGGAGAAGGGCGAGAAGCGCGTGGTCGGCGTCAACTGCCACCCGCGCAGCGTCACCCCCGACCTGGAGATCCTGCGGGTCAGCCACGAGGTCGAGCGCGAGCAGGTGCGGGTGCTGGGCGAGCGCAAGGCAGCCCGGGACGACGCGGCGGTGCGGGCCGGGCTGGACGCCATGCTGGCGGCGGCCCGCTCGGGCGAGTCGATGATCCCGCCGATGCTGGACGCGGTGCGCGCCGAGGCGACGCTTGGCGAGATCTGCAACGCGCTGCGGCAGGAGTGGGGGACGTACCAGGAG
Source organism: Kitasatospora sp. NPDC023118 (assembly GCF_055560875.1). Classification (NCBI taxonomy): domain Bacteria; kingdom Bacillati; phylum Actinomycetota; class Actinomycetes; order Kitasatosporales; family Streptomycetaceae; genus Kitasatospora; species Kitasatospora sp. NPDC023118. Next base: position 208,082 of record NZ_JBVHHW010000004.1, on the reverse strand, counting down.
AACGCGGCGTTCTGATCGCCTGAAGGGCGAAGCCGCCCCTTCGGCTCGGAGGCGAGCGGGCGAGTCCCCGCCCCGAGCCGAAGGGGCGCGCCGGTGTCGAAAGGGAGAAGCGACCAGCGAGGGACAAGTGCCGGAGCGCCGACCGTCGGCACCGGACCCAGAGCGCCCTGGAGGCGGGCGGGCGAATCACAGCGAGGGCGAGTAGCAGCCGCCGTACGGAGTGCCGTACGGCGGCTCCGCCGTGCCCGGAGCCAGTGTCCTCGGCCAGGGCGGTCAGCCGGTGGTGAGCGGTCCGAGCAGCAGGTCGGTGAAGCGGCGGATCCACTCGGGGGTGATCGGCTCGCCGCTGACCAGGACGCGGTGCTCGACCGTGCCCGCGATGGTGTCGAAGATGATGTCGACCTCCTCGCGGGCCGACTCGGCGTCGGTGTCCGGGTCGAGTTCGCCGCGCGCCTGGGCGGCTGCCCGGCCCTGCCGGACCAGGCGCTTCTGCGGGTCCACGATCGCCTCGCGGATCCGGCGGTGCAGCAGCGGGTCGCGGATGCCCTCGGCGAACAGCGCGAGCAGCGCGGCCTGGGTCTCCGGGCGGGCCAGCAGGTCGGCGAACTGGGCCACCACGGCCTCGATGTCGTCCCGCAGGTTGCCGAGGTCGGGCATCACCAGTTCGTCGAAGAGGCTGGCGACGGCGTCCACCACGAGCTCGTTCTTGGACGGCCAGCGGCGGTAGAGGGTGGTCTTGGCGACCTTGGCGCGGGTGGCCACGTGTCCCATGGTCAGTCCGCCCCAGCCGAGTTCGGCGAGGGCTTCGCGGGTGGCGTCGAGGATCGCGAGGTCGGCGGCGGCGCTGCGCGGGCGGCCCTTGGCCCGGGACGCGCTCGTCCCCTCCTGGACTGTGCCGCCCCGGACTGTGCTGTCCGGGACCGTGTTGTCCGGGACCGCGTTGTCCGGGCTCGCGGAGGGCTGGGCGGCCGGCACCGGGTCTCCTTGCGCTTTACTGGTAAGTAACTTGGGTGGGGCTGGTAACGGTAGCGACTGTTCGTCGATTCGGGCAGCCGGGCGGGTCCGGAAAGTGGGGCAGGTCACGTCCCCGAAGCGCCGGTTGGGCTTGCGGCCGGGGCACCGGCTCCAGTTACGCTACGACCTGTAGCGAAAGAAGTGACAACCAGGCGCCGCATCCCGTGGGACGGGGGCGGCGCGGGTGCGGGTGGGGATCCGCGCCGAACGGTTCAGGCTACCGGGGGCTCTGGAAAGAGGGGCGCACTGCCCGGAAACCCGTCGCCGCGCAGCCCGCGCGGGGCGACTTTCCGGAGGTTGGTGCCCGCGAGCAGCGCGGACGGGGGAGGATGGTGCCATGCAGCCACGGAATTCGCGTCTCAACAGCTCCGCCCTGCGCGGCGCGGTCGACCTCGCCGCAGTGAAGGCGGCCGGCGAGGCCGCCCAGAAGGCCGAGCAGGCCCGGGCCGAGCGGGCCCGCCAGGCGGCCGCCGCCGAAGCGGCCGGAGTCGCCCCCGACCAGTCCGCCGCCTACCAGCTCGTCATCGACGTCACCGAGGACACCTTCGAGGCCGAGGTCGTCCAGCGCTCCACCGAGGTGCCGGTCGTCATCGACTTCTGGGCCGAGTGGTGCGGCCCCTGCAAGCAGCTCAGCCCGATCCTGGAGGGCCTGGCCGAGGAGTACGCCGGCCGCTTCGTGCTCGCCAAGATCGACGTGGACGCCAACCAGCTGATCGCCCAGCAGTTCGGCATCCAGGGCATCCCGGCCGTGATGGCCGTGGTGGCCGGCCAGCTGGTGCCGCTGTTCCAGGGCGCGGAGAGCGCCGCCAACGTCCGCAAGGTGCTGGACCAGCTGATCCTGGTCGCCGAGCAGCGCTTCGGCATCTCCGGCGGCGCGGTCGCCCCGGGCGAGGCTCCGGCCGCCGCCCCGCAGCGGCCCGAGGACCCGGCGCTGGCCGCCGCGCACGACGCGCTGGACGCCGGCGACCTGGGCGGTGCCATCCGGGCGTACAAGAACGTGCTGACCGACCAGCCGGGCAACACCGAGGCGAAGCTGGGCCTGGCCCAGGCGGAGCTGCTGCAGCGGGTCGAGGGCCTGGACCTGCAGACGGTCCGGGCGGCGGCCGCCGCCGACCCGAAGGACGTCGAGGCCCAGCTGCGGGCGGCCGACCTGGACCTGGTGGGCGGTCACGTCGAGGACGCCTTCGGGCGCCTGGTGGACACCGTCGGCCGGACCTTCGGCGAGGACCGGGACACCGCCCGGCTGCGCCTGCTGGAGCTGTTCGAGGTGATCGGCGCCGAGGACCCGCGGGTCGTCGCGGCCCGGACGGCGCTGGCCCGCGTGCTGTTCTGAGTCCGGTGCCGGCCGCTTCCGGCCGGGTTCGGGCGGGTCGCCTGGCACCCGGTGCCTGGCACGGCGGATGACCTGCGGTGTCGCTGGAGATTTGGCGACAATCCGGTCAACCGGACAGACGTTTACCAAATCTTGATTTCACCCGTGGGTGGTCACGCTCGGTGACCACCTACGGGTGTTTCGCTGGTGTTTCCGGCGGATTTCGTCGCCACGATTCCTTCAAGGCGTCACGCAGGGTGTAATTTCGGACGTTTTCATGATCAACGTCACCTGCTGTTGCATTACCCGTCAGTAAGGCACCCCTTGTGCTTCGCCCGGGATTCAAGCACGATCGGCCACGCCCGGTCCCAGACTCCACACCCACCGACAGCCGGTCGGCCAACGCGGAGCGCGGGATCCCCACCGGGTGATCCGTCGGCCCCGGTCGGCGGTAGGGAGGGCAGGGGGGTATCCGCGGTCCCACGGCGGTTCCTGTCCTCGACCGGCCGCGCGGCCCTGCGCGGTCGCTGGTTGTCGCTCGGGGGTGATCGCCGATGTCGCCGGTCCGACCCGTCGTCCCACAAGGACGGCCGGTATCGGGACGGGAGTGCCGCGTTGCGCCGGCCGCTCCCGCGTCCGACGACGCCCAAGGCGCTCTCCGCTACCGAGGACGTAGCTCTCTCCCATCCCAGGCCCCCACCGGCGCGGGACGCGCCGCCGGGGAGCCGGAGATGTACGTCCTAGAAGGAGGACTCGCATGTCCAAGACCTACGGCAAGACCCGCTGGAAGCGCTTCGCCCTGGTGATGGTGCCGAGCGTCGCGGCCACCGCGATGGTCGGCGTCTCGATCGCCAACAGCGCGCTCGCCGCCTCGTTCAGCATTTCCGGCCAGCAGTTCAAGGTCAGCACCGACCAGCTGCACGGCACCAACTTCGCCCAGTTCGGCTCCGTCGACATCGAGGCGAACGGCAAGCCGCACCCGGTCGCGGTCTCGGCCTTCGACCACGCCGACATCACCAACCTGTGCCAGTCGGTGGTGACCGACCTGTCCGCGTTCGGCCTGGGCAAGATCACCCTGCAGCTGCACGCCGGCACCGAGGCGGGCAAGCCGGTTCAGGCCGACAACCTGCTGATCGACCTGGAGCAGCTGAAGGCGGACGCGACCTTCACCAACATCAACATCGGTCAGGACGCCTCCACGCTGTCCGGCTCGGCCACCCAGGGCTGGGCCCCGCACGCCGGTGTCACCAAGGCGGGCGGCGGCGCCGGCCTGCCGACCGGCCCGACCGGTTTCGCCCAGTCCGCCAAGGTCGCCGACCTGAGCGGCGTTCAGCAGACCGCGCGGGCCACCTCGGCCGGCACCTTCAAGCTGAACGGCCTGAACCTCGCGCTGAAGAGCGGCGACGGCGCGGGCAACGAGTGCTTCTGAGCCTCGACTGACGTTCCGGACCCCGTCTGACGGCATGCCGCCCGGTGTGCCGGGACGACGGGTCCACCTGGGGCCGGGGGCGGCGGGCGACCGCCGTTCCCGGCCCACCCCCCTTTTGTTCTTCCCTCGTAGCGACGTCGAGGAGTTGCACCATGTCCAGCGCAACGGTCGAGACGCGGCCCCGCCAGCAGAACCCCATCGGGTGGCTGTGGCGGCACTTCCGTGAATTCCGCCGCACCAGGCCCTTCTGGGGCGGCCTGCTGGCCATGATCGCCGGCGTCCCGATCCTCTACTTCCCGTACGCGCACCTGACGTTCGGCGGGCTGACCATAGCGATGTCCACCACCGCGGGTGCCGGATCGCTGATCATCGGGGTGCTGATGATCATCCTCGGCGCGACCGCCTGGTTCCAGCCCGCTGTACGGGTCTTCGGCGGCATCGCGACCATCCTGCTGACCCTGGTCTCGATCCCGGTCTCCAACCTGGCGGGCTTCGGACTGGCGCTGCTGCCCGGCCTGATCGGCGGCGGGCTGATGGTCTCCTGGGCGCCGCTGCCGGAGCCGTCCACCGAGCCGGCCAGGGGACGGCGTGCGCGCCGGGCCGGGAAGGCGGAGGGCAACGCGGTGGCGCAGAGCGTCGCCACCGAGCCCGCCGAGGCCGCCGAGGCCGCTGAAGCCGGGACCGCCGACGCCGAGGCCGCTGCGAAGGGCGCCGAGGCCGCCGAGACGCCCACCGCGAAGCTGCCCGCCCAGGGCGCGCCCAAGGAGCCCGTGGCGGCCGAGCCCGCCGCCGAGGCCGCCGTTCCGCAGCAGGGCGGTGCCGGGGACCAGGAGGAGGCGCGGTGAGCGGGACGGCCGAGCAAGCAGAGGGCGCGGCCGTCCCCGCGCAGCGCTCCGGCAGACACGCGGCGCCGCGCACGCCGGTCCGGGTCCGGCTGAGAGGCCGCGCGCTGGCGATGGCGGCGGTGCCGACCGCGCTGCTGATGGCCGCCGCCTACACGCCCAACCCGGCGGTCGCCGAGTCCGCGGCGGGCAAGCCCTGCCCCACCGCGCCCGCGGCCGTCCCGGACGTCGCACCGATCGAGACGCCCGTCCCCAAGAGCGAGCTGCCCGCGCCGCCGCCCGGCCCGTCCGGCACGCCCGGTACGGCGCCGACGGCGGCTCCGACCGCCGGGGCCACCGCCGCGCCCTCGACCGGCCCGAGCTCGGTGCCCACCCAGACGCCGACCACCGCGCCGACCGCCTCGCCGGTGAAGCCTCCGGCCGCCACGGCGCCCACCTCGCCGGTGAAGCCGCCCGTGGTCCGCTCCGCCGACACCGGCGGCTCGGGTGCGGTGAGCGCCGTCTACCAGGGCACCGGCAACGGCACGGCCACCGCGAGCCAGGCCGGACTGATCGACGACATCGTCGGCGGCATCAACCACCTGCTGAACCCCGGTGGTTCGGCCAGCCCGACACCGAGTGCCACGCCGACCGCCACCCCGGCGCCGGGCGCCCCCGCGCCGGGTCCCCAGGCCCCCGCCGCCCCGGCCCCGCGGGCCGGCACCCCGGCGCAGCCGGCCCAGCCGCAGGCCCCGGCGGCCGGCACCCAGCAGGCCGCGCCGCCCGCCGCGCAGTCCTCGGGCGGCCAGCCCGCCGGCGGGCAGCCCTCGCCGGCCGCCACCGCGCCGACCGGCAAGGCGAGCCCCAAGGCGGCCCCGTCCGCGACCCCCTCGACCGGCGCCTCCGCGACGCCCACGCCCGGCACGAGCGCCTCGGGCACGCCGTCCGCCTCGCCCACCGCGGACCCCAACTGCGCGGTGGACGCCCGGAATCTGACCGCTGGCGCGGCCTCCCCGGGGCACGTCGTCCCGGAGCAGAACTGGACGCTGCAGACCAGCCGGCTCGGCCTGCACGGCTCGGTGTTCCACGGCGTCTACGACGTGAAGACCCCGACCGGCACCAAGCGGGTGCTGAAGTTCGTGGTCGACAGCGTGGACATCGAGAACCTCGACATGTCGACCCTGGAGGGCAACGGCGTCACCTTCCACGTCCAGGGCGCCCCGGGTTCGACCTCGACCATGCGCAACGGCCCGGTCACCATGTACGTGGAGCGGCTCTCCGGCCACCTGTCCAAGGTGCTCGGCCTGCCGATCCCGATCGACCTGGGCGAGATCACCCTCACCCCGGACACCCTGCCGCGCTGGCTGTACGACCTGATCGGGTCCATCCCGGTCCCGCTGGACCTGGAGCTGACCGGGGTCACCGCCAAGCAGGCCGGCCAGTTCGGCGGCACCCTGCACATCCCCGGGATGCACCTGTTCAACGACGACGCCCCCTACAGCGACAAGTAGGCGGCGAGCAGCGGACGCCGAAACGCCGGTGGGGCGGCCCTTCCGTTCAGGAGGACCGCCCCACCGGCGTTCGCGCTAGCGGAGCGTCACTCGCCGTGGCTGCCCAGGCGGTGCACCTGCACCATGTTGGTGGTGCCGGGGATGCCGACCGGGACACCGGCGGTGACGATGACGGTGTCGCCCTCGCGCAGGACGCCCATCTTCAGCAGCTCGCGGTCGACCTGCGCGACCATCGCGTCGGTGGTGGCCACCTGCTCGGTGACGTACGACTCGACGCCCCAGCTCAGCGAGAGCTGGTTGCGGGTGGCCGCGTCCGGGGTGAACGCGATCACCGGGATCGGCGAGCGGTAGCGGGACAGCCGACGCGCGGTGTCACCGGACTTGGTGAACGCGATCAGCGCCTTGCCGTTCAGGAAGTCGCCCAGCTCGCACGCGGCGCGGGCGACCGAGCCGCCCTGGGTGCGCGGCTTGCGGCCCGGGTTGAGCGGCTGGAGGCCCTGGGAGACCAGCTCCTCCTCGGCCTTCTCGCAGATCCGGCTCATGGTGCGGACGGTCTCGACCGGGTACTTGCCGACGCTGGACTCGGCGGAGAGCATCACCGCGTCGGTGCCGTCCAGGATGGCGTTGGCGACGTCGGAGACCTCGGCACGGGTCGGGCGGCTGGCGTGGATCATCGACTCCATCATCTGGGTGGCGACGATGACCGGCTTGGCGTTGCGGCGGGCCAGCGTGATCAGCTGCTTCTGGACCAGCGGCACCCGCTCCAGCGGGTACTCCACGGCCAGGTCGCCGCGGGCGACCATGATGGCGTCGAAGGCGAGGACGATCTCCTCCATGGCCTCGACGGCCTGCGGCTTCTCGATCTTGGCGATGACCGGCACCCGGATGCCGACCTCGTCCATGACCTCGTGGACGTCCTTGATGTCGTCCGCGTTGCGGACGAAGGACAGGGCGACCATGTCGACGCCCAGACGCAGCGCGAAGCGCAGGTCCTCCTTGTCCTTCTCGGACAGGGCGGGCACGTTCACGGCCGCGCCGGGCAGGTTGATGCCCTTGTTGTTCGAGAGCACGCCGCCCTCGACCACCACGGTCTTCACCCGCGGGCCGTCGACGCTGACGACCTCCAGGGCGATGACGCCGTCGTTGATCAGGATCGGGTCGCCGGGCTTCACGTCGCCGGGCAGGCCCTTGTAGGTGGTACCGCAGATGTGCTGGTCACCGGGGACGTCCTCGGTGGTGATGGTGAACTCGTCGCCGTTGTCGACGGTCACCGGGCCGTTGGCGAAGGTCGCCAGACGGATCTTGGGACCCTGGAGGTCGGCCAGGACGCCGATGGCCTTGCCGGTGTCCTCCGAGACCTGGCGGACCTTTCGGTACCGCTCCTCGTGGTCCGCGTGGTTGCCGTGGCTCATGTTCAGTCGGGCGACGTTCATGCCCGCCTCGACGATGGCCTTCAGCTGTTCGTAGGAGTCCGTTGCCGGACCCAGGGTGCAGACAATTTTCGCTCGGCGCATATGGATCAGTCTATCCGTTCGTGTTATAGGTGCATTCGGCACGAATCGTGGGGAATCGCCGACGAAGGATTCCGAGGAGCGAGACGACGGTGTGTCAGTCCTCGGACTTCTCCCCCTCCCGATGCACCAGGGCGAAGGCCTGTCGGGCGATCTCCAGCTCCTCGTCGGTGGGCACCACCGCGACCGCCACCCGGGCGTACGCGGGCGAGATGATCCGGGGCTCGCCGGAGCGCACCGAGTTCAGCTCCGGGTCCACGGCGATGCCCAGCTCGTCCAGCCCGGCGGTGGCCGCCGCGCGAACCGGCGCCGCGTTCTCCCCGACGCCCGCGGTGAACGCGATCGCGTCCACCCGGCCGAGCACCGCGTAGTAGCCGCCGATGTACTTGCGCAGCCGGTGGACGTAGCTGTCGAAGGCGAGCTTCGCGTCCGCGTCCCCCTCGTCGGCCCGGCGCATGATCTCGCGCATGTCGTTCTCGTCGCACAGGCCGCGCAGGCCGCTGCGGCGGTTGAGCAGGTCGTCGATCTCGTCGACGGACAGCCCGCCGACCCGGTGCAGGTGGAACACCACGCCGGCGTCGATATCACCCGAACGGGTGCCCATGACCAGGCCCTCCAGGGGGGTCAGGCCCATCGAGGTGTCCACGCAGCGCCCGCCGCTGACCGCCGAGGCGGAGGCGCCGTTGCCCAGGTGCAGCACGATCACGTTGATCTCGGCCGGGTCCTTGCCGAGCAGCCGGGCGGTGGCCCGCGAGACGTACTGGTGCGAGGTGCCGTGGAAGCCGTAGCGGCGCACCCGGTGCTCGTCGGCGACGGCCTTGTCGATCGCGTACCGGGCCGAGTACTCGGGCATCGACGCGTGGAAGGCGGTGTCGAAGACGGCCACCTGCGGCAGGTCGGGCCGCAGCGCGCGGGCCACCTCGATGCCGGTGATGTTGGCCGGGTTGTGCAGCGGCGCGACCGGGATCAGTCGGCGGATCTCCTTGAGCACCTCGTCGGTGATCACGGTCGGCTCGGTGAACCGCTTGCCGCCGTGCACCACCCGGTGGCCGATCGCGGCCAGCTCGGGGGAGTCCAGCCCGAGGCCGTCGGCGGACAGCTCCTCGGCGACGGCCTTCAGCGCGGCCGAGTGGTCCGGGAAGACCTGTAGCACCTCGCGCCGCTCGCCCGCGCGCGGGGTGTGCGCCAGCCGGCCGCTGGACTCGCCGATCCGCTCGACCAGCCCGGAGGCCAGCTTGGCGCCGTCCAGCATGTCGATCAGCTGGTACTTCACCGACGAGGATCCGGCGTTGAGAACCAGAACGCGTGTTCCTTCGCTCATGCGACAGGCTCCTTGTCGTCCTGGGACTGGATGGCGGTGATCGCGACGGTGTTGACGATGTCCTGCACCAGCGCCCCGCGCGAGAGGTCGTTGACGGGCTTGCGCAGGCCCTGCAGCACCGGGCCGACGGCGACCGCGCCGGCCGAGCGCTGGACGGCCTTGTAGGTGTTGTTGCCGGTGTTGAGGTCCGGGAAGATCAGCACGGTCGCCCGCCCGGCCACCGGCGAGCCCGGCAGCTTGGTGGCGGCGACGAGCTCGTCCACCGCCGCGTCGTACTGAATCGGGCCCTCGACCAGGATGTCCGGGCGCAGCTCGCGGACCAGCTCGGTGGCCTTGCGGACCTTGTCGACGTCCGCGCCCGAGCCGGAGGTGCCGGTGGAGTAGGAGAGCATCGCGACCCGCGGCTCCACCCCGAACTGGGCGGCGGTGGCGGCGGACTGGATCGCGATGTCGGCCAGCTGCTGGGCGTCCGGGTCGGGGTTGACCGCGCAGTCGCCGTACACCAGCACCTTGTCGGCCAGGCACATGAAGAAGACGGAGGAGACGATCGAGGCGCCCGGCGAGGTCTTGATCACCTCGAAGGCGGGCCGGATGGTCGCCGCGGTGGAGTGCACCGCGCCGGAGACCATGCCGTCGGCGATGCCCTCCTGGACCATCAGGGTGCCGAAGTAGGAGACGTCGGTGACCACGTCCAGGGCCAGTTCGACGGTCATCCCCTTGTGGGCGCGCAGCCGGGCGTACAGCTCGGCGAACTGCCGGCGCAGCGGGCTGGTGGCCGGGTCGACGATCCGGAGCTGGGCGCGGTCGGCGCCCGGCTCTCCCCCGGGTTGCGGCAGGTCGATGCCCAGGCTCGCGGCCTTGCGGCGCACCGCGTCGATCTCGCCGAGCAGGGTGAGGTCGCAGATGTTGCGGCGCAGCAGGATCTCGGCCGCGCGCAGCACCCGCTCCTCGGTGCCCTCGGGCAGGACGACGTGCCGGCGGCCGGCCCGGGCGCGCTCCAGCAGCTCGTGCTCGAACATCATCGGGGTGACCCGCTCGGACCGGCCGACCTCGATCCGGTTCGTCAACTCGGCGGTGTCGACGTGCAGTTCGAACAGGCCGAGGGCGATCTCGGCCTTCCGGGGGCTGGCCGCGGTGAGCTCGCCCTCCAGGTGAGTCAGGGTGGCGGCGGTGGGCCAGCTGCCTTCGGGGACGACCGCGACCGGGGTGCCGGGGGCGAGCCGGGCGGCCAGTGCCATGACGTTGGGGCCGGGGTGCTGGCCGAGGGTCAGCAGCACGCCGGCGATCGGCGGGGCGCCGGCCGCGTGGGCGGCCAGCGAGCCGACCACCAGGTCGGCGCGGTCCCCGGGGGTGACCACCAGGGCGCCCTCGGTCAGCGCGTCCAGGAAGGTGGGCAGCATGGCGCCGCCGAAGACGAAGCCGCGCACGTCCCGGGCCAGGCCCGCGGCGTCGCCGAGCAGCACCTCGGCGCCGGTCGCCTCGACCAGCTGGGCGACGGTCGGCGCGGCCAGGGCCGGCTCCTCCGGGATGACGTAGGCGGGGATCGGCAGCTTCTCGGTGAGGGTGCGCTGGATCCGCTGCTTGGCGCTCGGGGCGGTCCGGTTGGCGATCATGGCCAGGGTCTCGCAGCCGAGGTCGGTGTACGCCCGGTGGGCGCCCAGCACCTCGGCGATCACGGCCTCCGGGTCCTTGCCCTGGCCGCCGACCACCGGCAGCACGGCGGCGCCGAACTCGTTGGCGAGGCGGGCGTTGAAGGCCAGTTCGTCCGGGATGTTGGTGTCGGCGAAGTCGGTGCCGAGCACCAGGACGGCCTGGCAGCGCCGCTCCAGCGAGCGGAAGCGGTCGACCAGGGCGGAGACCAGCTCGTCCTGCCCCTGGGCGGCCTGCAGCGCGGCGGCCTCCTCGTAGGTGAGCCCGTACAGCTCGGAGCCGGGCAGCTCGATCCGGTAGCGGCCGCGCAGCAGCTCGACCACGTGGTCCGAGCCCGGCTCTCCGGGGGCGGCCGCGTGCACCAGCGGACGGAACACCCCGACCCGGTCCACCTGGCGGGTGAGCAGTTCCATGACCCCGAGTTCGACCGCCTGTCGGCCGTCCCCCCGGTCGATGCCGGTCACGTACACGCTGCGCGCCACGTGGGTGTCTCCGTCCCGTCGCCTCGGAAGGTGGTCATCTCGACCATACCTTCACACCCCGAACGGCCGTCCGCGAGCAGAGGGCGCCCTGGGCGGCAAGGGGCGAAGGTCACCTCCGGGCGCCTGCGGGAGGGGCGCCCGGAGGGACGGGGATCAGCGTGCCGGGCGGAGCCAGATGGTGGCGAGCGGGGGGAGGACCAGTTCGGCGGAGCGGGGCTGGCCGTTCCACTCGGCCGGCTCGGCCTTGACCGGGTGGGAGTTGCCGACGCCGCTGCCGCCGTAGGTCTCGGCGTCGGTGTTCAGCACCTCCTCCCAGAGCTGCTCGCGGCCGTCCAGGGCGGGCAGGCCGACCCGGTGGCCGTGCCGGACGACGGGGGAGAAGTTGCAGACGGCGACCAGCGGGGTGCCGTCGGCGGCGAAGCGGACGAAGGAGAGCAGGTTGTCCTCGGCGGCGCCGCCGTCCAGCCAGCGGAAGCCGTCCGGGGTGGTGTCGAGCTCCCAGAGGGCGGGGGTGTCCCGGTAGATCCGGTTGAGGTCGCGGACCAGGCGGCGCGCGCCCAGGTGCTCCTGGTGCGCCGGCCACTTCTCGTCGAGCACCCACCACTGCGGGCCCTGCTCGTGGTGCCATTCCGCACCCTGGGCGAACTCCTGCCCCATGAACAGCAGTTGCTTGCCCGGGTGGGACCACATGAAGCCCAGGTAGGCGCGGTGGTTGGCGCGCTGCTGCCACCAGTCGCCGGGCATCTTGGCGACCAGGGCCTGCTTGCCGTGGACGACCTCGTCGTGCGAGATCGGCAGGATGTAGTTCTCGGAGTAGGCGTACACCATCGAGAAGGTGATCTCGTTGTGGTGGTACTTGCGGTGCACCGGCTCTTTGGACATGTAGACCAGCGAGTCGTGCATCCAGCCCATGTTCCACTTCAGTCCGAAGCCGAGGCCGCCGGCGTCGGTGGGCCGGGTGACGCCGTCCCAGGCGGTGGACTCCTCGGCGACGGTGAGTACGCCGGGGCAGCGGCGGTAGACGGTCGCGTTCATCTCCTGGAGGAACGCGGCCGCGTCCAGGTTCTCCCGGCCGCCGTACTGGTTGGGCGTCCAGCCGCCGCCCTCGCGGGAGTAGTCGAGGTAGAGCATCGAGGCGACCGCGTCCACCCGCAGGCCGTCGACGTGGAACTCCTCGCACCAGTAGACGGCGTTGGCGACCAGGAAGTTGCGCACCTCCTTGCGGCCGTAGTCGAACTCCAGCGTCCCCCAGTCCGGGTGCTCGGCGCGCAGCGGGTCGGCCGGCTCGTACAGTGGCTCGCCGTCGAAGCGGGCGAGCGCGAAGTCGTCCTTGGGGAAGTGCGCGGGCACCCAGTCGACGATCACGCCGATGCCGTGGCGGTGCAGGGTGTCCACCAGGTACCGGAAGTCGTCGGGGCCGCCGAGCCGGGCGGTGGGGGCGTAGTAGCCGGAGACCTGGTAGCCCCAGGAGCCGCCGAAGGGGTGCTCCATCACCGGCATGAACTCCACGTGGGTGAAGTTCAACTCCTTGATGTAGCGCGGCAGTTCTTCGGCGATCTCGCGGTAGGTGGTGAGATCGGGCCGCCAGGAGGCCAGGTGCAGCTCGTACACCGACATCGGCGCGCGGTGGTGCGCGGCGCGGGCCCGGCGGGCCATCCACTCGCCGTCCTGCCACGCGTACGCGGAGGAGGTGACCACCGAGGCGGTGCCGGGCGGGCACTGGGCGGCCCGGGCCAGCGGGTCGGCCTTGTCGAGCACCCAGCCCTGCCGGGTGTGGATCTCGTACTTGTACGTGGTGCCCTCGGCGAGGCCGGGGACGAACAGCTCCCAGATCCCGGAGGAGCCGAGCGAGCGCATCGGGTGGCCGGTGCCGTCCCAGTGGTTGAAGTCGCCGATCAGCCGGACCCCGGCGGCGTTCGGCGCCCAGACCGCGAAGGCGGTGCCGGGGACGCCGCCGACGGTGCGCACGTGCGAGCCGAGCGCCTGCCACAGCTGCTCGTGCCGGCCCTCGGAGATCAGGTGCAGGTCGAGCTCGCCGAGGGTGGGCGGGGTGCGGTAGCCGTCGTGCTGGCGCAGCGGCTCGCCGCCGGGGTAGGTCACCAGCAGGGTGTAGTCCGGGAGTTCGCCGCCGGCCAGCAGGCCGGTGAACAACCCGCCCTGCTGGTGGGTGAGTTCGGCCGGGCCCTGGGCGGTCTCCACCACCACCCGCTCGGCGAACGGGCGCAGCACCCGGATCGCCGTCCCGCCGTGCACCGGGTGCGCGCCGAGCAGCGCGTGCGGGTCGTGGTGCTGTCCGCCCACCAGCCGCTCCACCTCGGCCGGCGGCAGCGGCGCCTCGGGGAGGCGCAGGGCGCCCGTCGGAAGGTCCGCCGGAGGATCCGTCACGAGGGGGGCCTCGGGTGGGGTGACTCGCCCGCTCGCCTCCGGGCGCTCCGACCCGGTGCCGACGCTCTCCCCCGGCCTGGCGGCTGGGCGCTGGCCCAACGCTCCGGCACTCCCTCCTTCGTCGGTCGCTTGTCGCTCCTCGCTTTCGGCACCGGCGCGTCCTTCGGCTCGGGGCGGGTCGCAGGCTCCGGCCGAGAAGGTGGCCGGAACGGGGCGGGTGGGGCGGCCAGTCGGGTCGGGCAGCGTCACGGCGTGGTCCTCCTGCGGCGGGGGGTGGGCGTACGGCGGGGCTGGGTGGACTTCGGGCGGGACGGGGAGGGCGGGGTCAGACGGAGAGGGCGAGCCGGTTGATCGCGGCCAGAGGGATCGGCAGCCAGCTGGGCCGGTGCCGGGCCTCGTACACCACCTCGTACACCGCCTTGTCGATCTCCAGCGCCCGCATCAGCTCCGGCGAGGCCGCCGGGTCGGCGCCGCCCCCGGCGGTGTAGCCGGCGCAGAAGGCGGTGCGGTTGCGCTGGGCCCAGGCGGCGGCGAGGTGGGCCAGCTCCGGGTCGACCGGACCGCCGGCCAGCAGGTGGGCGGCCGCGTAGTCGAAGGAGCGCAGCATCGCGGCGACGTCGCGCAGGGCTGGCTGCGGCTCGCGGCGCTCGTTGACGGACTTGGCCGGCTCGCCCTCGAAGTCCAGCAGCACCCAGCCGTGCGGGGTGCGCATGGCCTGCCCGAGGTGCAGGTCGCCGTGGATGCGCTGGACCGGCAGGCCGTCCGGGTGGGCGTCGGCGAGCTGCTGGAAGGCGGTGCGCAGGGCGGCCCGGAAGCGCAGCAGTCCGGGGACGGCGGCGACGGCGCTGTCCAGCCGGTCGGCCATCGCGGTGGCGAGCCGTCCGGTCTGGATGCGGTCGAGCCGGGCGACCGGCATCGAGCGGGCCAGTACCCGGTGCACCTCGGCGGTGGCCCGGCCGAGCCGGTGGGCCTCGATGGCGAAGTTGCCGGGGGAGCGGTCGCCCTTGAGCCGGCCGACCTGGTCGAGGGCGAGTTCCCAGCCGTCCTCGGCGTCCGGCAGGTAGCGCTGCAGCAGCCCGAGGGTGGCGGGCTCGGCGCGTTCCATCCGGCTCTCGAACCAGGCGGCGACCCGGGGGATGCGGGTGGAGCCGGCCCGGGAGAGCGCGAGCGAGAGCTCCAGGTCGGGGTTGGTGCCGGGGTGGATGCGTCGGAACAGTTTGAGGATGTAGGAGGTGCCGTAGATGACCGAGCTGTTGGACTGCTCGGCGGTGGAGGCGCGGCCGGGGATGTTGGCGGGCAGTCCGGAGCCGGGGGTGCGGCGGAAGGACAGCGAGCCGAAGCGGTCGCCGGTGGCCAGGTGTTCCAGCAGGCGGCCGGTGAGCTCGGGGTCGTGCACCGCGTCGTAGAGGGCGGCGCCGTCGTAGGGGCCCTGGCTGAGCCGGCCGAGCACCGCGCTGGGCTCGATGCCCGTGGGGCCCTGCGAGCGGATGCCGAGCAGGAGTTGGTAGATGTCACCGTGCGGGGCGCCGGCCGTGGTGGCGTGTTCGACCCGTAGCAGCAGGTGCAGCAGGGCCGGGTCGCCGACCTGAAGCGGGGTTCCGACCACCGGGGTGAGCCCGGTGATGGGCCGTCCCTTCCCGGCGTACCAGCGCTGGGTGGGGAGCCACTCGGCGATCAGCGGCAGGGCCGCCTGGACGAGCTCGCTGACCCCCAGGGCGGTTCTCCGGGCCCCGGTGCCCCGCACGCCCGCCGGCGCGGCGGAACCGGCCGGGGCGTCGTGCTGCACATGAGCTTGAGAACGGGAGGTTTCGGACATGACTCCCTTTCCCCGGAAGCCGCGGACTGCCCGACGGGTCGTGGCCGGGTCCGTCAGTCTTCCGGATTTCGGCGGCGCGGCGGTCGCGGCACGCGAGCACGGCTCGGGTGTCACGCCTTCGTGTGGGTGGCCGTTGGGCTGTTCTCCGTACGCGGTGGTGCAGAGAACTCCGGGAGCGCGGGGGTTCAACTCGCGCCCCCGGAGGGTCAGGTGGTGCTGTGCGGACCGGGGTGCCGTGGAGCGCGGCGGATCGTTACTTCGGCCGCCTGGTCCCGCTCAGGCGCGGGGGCTGCCGGAGCTGGAACCAGTAGAAGCCGTGCCCGGCCAGCGTGAGCAGGTAGGGCCACTCACCGATCGACGGGAAGCGCACCCCGCCGATCAGCTCGACCGGGTACCGCCCGCCGTACTGCCGCAGGTCCAGCTCGGTCGGCTGCGCGAACCGCGAGAAGTTGTTCACGCACATGACCAGGTCCCCCTCGTACTCGCGCACGAAGGCCAGCACGGCGGGGTTGCTGGACGGCAGTTCGGTGTAGGTGCCGAGGCCGAACGCCGGATTGAGCTTGCGGATCTCGATCATGCGACGCGTCCAGTGCAGCAGCGAACTCGAACTGCTCTGCTGCGCCTCGACGTTGGTCACCTGGTAGCCGTACACCGGGTCCATGATGGGCGGCAGACTGAGCCTGCCCGGGTCGGCCGAGGAGAAACCCGCGTTGCGGTCCGGGGTCCACTGCATCGGCGTGCGCACGCCGTCCCTGTCGCCCAGCCAGATGTTGTCGCCCATGCCGATCTCGTCCCCGTAGTAGAGCACGGGCGAGCCGGGCAGGGAGAGCAGCAGGGCGGTGAACAGCTCGATCTGGTTGCGGTCGTTCTCCAGCAGCGGGGCGAGCCGGCGGCGGATGCCCACGTTGGCGCGCATCCGGGGGTCCTTGGCGTACTCCGCGTACATGTAGTCGCGCTCCTCGTCGGTGACCATCTCCAGGGTCAGCTCGTCGTGGTTGCGCAGGAAGATGCCCCACTGGCAGCCGGCGGGGATCTGCGGGGTCTTGGCGAGGATCTCGGACACCGGGTAGCGGGACTCCCGGCGCACCGCCATGAAGATCCGCGGCATCACCGGGAAGTGGAACGCCATGTGGCACTCGTCGCCGCCCCCGGTGAAGTCGCCGAAGTAGTCGACCACGTCCTCCGGCCACTGGTTGGCCTCGGCGAGCAGCACGGTGTCCGGGTAGTCGGCGTCGATCTCCTTGCGGAGCCGCCTGAGGAACTCGTGGGTCTCCGGCAGGTTCTCGCAGTTGGTGCCCTCGCGGGCGAACAGGTACGGCACCGCGTCCAGCCGGAAGCCGTCGATGCCGAGGTCCAGCCAGAACCGCAGCCCGGCGACCATCTCGTCCTGGACCCGGGGGTTGTCGTAGTTGAGGTCCGGCTGGTGCGAGAAGAACCGGTGCCAGTAGTACTGCTTGCGGACCGGGTCGTAGGTCCAGTTGGAGGTCTCGGTGTCGACGAAGATGATCCGGGCGTCCGGGTACTGCTTGTCGTCGTCGGCCCACATGTAGAAGTCGCCGTACGGCCCGTCCGGGTCCGCGCGGGAGGCCTGGAACCACGGATGCTGGTCGCTGGTGTGGTTCATGACGAAGTCGATGATCACGCGCATGCCTCGGGCGTGCGCGGCGTCGACGAACTCCATGAAGTCGGCGAGGTCGCCGAACTCCGGCAGCACCGACTTGTAGTCGGCCACGTCGTAGCCGCCGTCGCGCAGCGGCGAGGCGAAGAACGGCGGGAGCCAGAGGCAGTCGATGCCGAGCCACTGGAGGTAGTCGAGCCTGGCCGTGAGCCCCTTGAGGTCCCCGATCCCGTCGCCGTTACTGTCCTGGAAGGACCGCACCAGCACCTCGTAGAAGACCGCACGCTTGAACCACTCCGGGTCCAGGTTCTTCTTCGAGGTCTCGGGGAAGGTGTCGGGGACGGGCTCGTTCACTGTCACGCTGGGTTCCTCCGAACCGTGAGGAGGTGAGCCGGCTCGGCTGAGGGATCGAGCCGGACGTAGTTGTGCCGGCCCCAGGTGTAGACGGCGCCGGTGAGCTCGTCGTGCACCGCGAACGGGCCGTCGCCGTCGAGGGTGACGGTGGCCTCCTGGACGTGGTGCGGGTCGAGGTTGACCACCGTGATCACGTGGTCGGTCAGGCCCTCGGGGGTGGTCGCGGTCTTGGAGTAGGCGAGCACCTGCTCGTTGTCGGTGTGGTGGAAGCGCAGGTCGCGCAGCTGCCGCAGGGCGGGGTGGCGCCGGCGCAGCCGGTTCAGCACGGTGAGCAGCGGGGCGAGGGTGTCGGTGCGGTTCCAGTCGCGCGGGCGCAGCTCGTACTTCTCCGAGTGCAGGTACTCCTCGGAGCCCGGGTGGGCCGGCTCGTTCTCGTACAGCTCGTAGCCGGCGTAGATGCCGTAGCTGGGGGAGAGCGTGGCGGCGAGCACCGCGCGGATCGCGAAGGCGGCGCGGCCGCCGTGCTGGAGGAAGGCGTGCAGGATGTCCGGGGTGTTGGTGAAGAAGTTGGGGCGCATGTACGCCGCCGTGTCACCGGTGAGTTCGGTGAGGTACTCGGTGAGTTCGGTTTTGGTGTTGCGCCAGGTGAAGTACGTGTACGACTGGTGGAAACCGATCTTCGCGAGGGTGTGCATCATCGCCGGGCGGGTGAAGGCCTCCGCCAGGAACACGACATCCGGGTCGGTGCGGGCGATGTCGCCGAGCACCGTCTCCCAGAACACCAGCGGCTTGGTGTGGGGATTGTCGACCCGGAAGATCCGGACGCCGTGGGACATCCAGAACCGGAGGGTTCGAATGGTTTCCTTGACGATTCCATCCATGTCCTGATCGAAGTTGATCGGATAGATGTCCTGATACTTCTTCGGCGGGTTCTCGGCGTACGCGATGGTGCCGTCCGCGCGGTGGCTGAACCATTCCGGGTGCTTGTTCACCCACGGGTGGTCGGGGGAGCACTGGAGGGCGAAGTCCAAGGCCACCTCCAGGTGCAGGGCCCGGGCCTCGGCGACGAAGTGGTCGAAGTCCTCGATGGTGCCGAGGTCCGGGTGGATCGCGTCGTGGCCCCCCTCGGGGGAGCCGATCGCCCAGGGTGAGCCGACGTCGTGCGGACCGGCCGTCAGGGTGTTGTCCGGGCCCTTGCGGAAGGCTCGCCCGATCGGGTGCACCGGCGGCAGGTAGACCACGTCGAAGTCCATCGCGGCCACCGCCGGAAGCCGCTCGGCGGCGCTGCGCAGGGTGCCCGAAAGCGGCGGCTCGACCCCGTTCGGGTCCACCACCGCGCCCTCCGAACGGGGGAAGAACTCGTACCAGGAGCCGAACAGCGCGCGCTCGCGGTCCACCTGGAGCGGCAGCGGGCGGGAGGCGGTGAGCAGCTCGCGCAGCGGATAGCGGGCCAGCAGCTCCAGCACCTCGGGAGCGAGCGCGGCGGCCAGCCGGGACAGCGGCGGCAGCCCCGGGTCGCGCAGCGCGCCGGCAGCGGCCAGCACGTGCGCCCGGCCCTCCTTCTTCGGCACCCCGGCGGCGGCCTGCTCCAGCAGCCGGGCGCCCTCCTCCAGCACCAGCGCGGTGTCGATCCCGGCCGGCAGCTTGATCGAGGCGGCCTTGCGCCAGGTGGCGATCGGGTCGCTCCACGCCTCCACCAGGTACGACCAGCGGCCGGGCGCGGTCGGGGTGACGTACGCGCCCCAGCGGTCGGTACCCTCGGCGAGCTCGCGCATCGGCGTCCACGGGCCGCTGCGGCCGCGCGGGTCGCGCAGCACCACGTTGGCGTTGACGGCGTCGTGGCCCTCGCGGAAGACGGTCGCGGTGACCGCGAAGGTCTCGCCGACGACGGCCTTGGCCGGGCGGCGGCCGGCGTCGACGGTGGGGCTGACGTCCAGGACGGGGATGCGGCCGATCACGGTGTCGCTCTCTGTCGTCTTGCGGGCGGAGGGCTTGGTGGCGGTCTTGGTCGTGCTCTTGGTGGGGCTCTTGGCCGTGCCCTTCGCGCCGCTCCTGCGGGCAGGGGCGGTGGCGGCGGCAGCGGCCGAGGTGTCGGCTTCGGGGCCGGCGGCCGGGCGGGTGGTGGCCGTCGCGGCGGCGGTGGTGCGGCGCGTGGTGGTGGTGCGCCTGCGCGGTGCCGCGGTCCGGCCCTCCTCGGCCCCGGGTTGTCGGGCCGCTGCGGAGGGCTGTGCCGTGGAGGCCGGGGATTCGGAGGATTCGGTCCGATCCGCCCCGGACACCCTGGGCGACGGCATCGCCGGGTCTGTCCGAGTGTCAGAATCCATCCGCGCGGCGGATTCCGCGACCGCTGCGTCGAGGGTTTCGGCCACCGGTGTGGACTGGTCCCGCGTGTCGCCGTGCATGCCAAACTCCTGCCCGAGATCGGCGGCAGCTCCCGCGGGCCGGGGGGTCGGGCCAGGGGAGTACCGGGAGGACTGCTGGGTGGGGAGGACGTGCGACCGGAGCCTGCCCGCGCCGCTGTCCCCGGCAACCTGCCCGGCGCCCGCCGTGGCGGTGGCTGGACGCCCCGGAGCCCGCGCGTGTCCCGGCGCACGCCTCCGGGGGGCACGCCCCTGGCGGCTCGGTCGACCCGTGAACGAGCGGACCGGTGTCGAGGACACGCGTCGGTGCGCGGCGCGCGCCGAACGGACTAAGGGAGAACGGGAACGATCAACGCGAAAAGGATTCGGACGTGCTGCTTCACGGTGACGGGAGGCGTCCCCGCAGCATCTACGACCTTCGGTCATCCTCGCATCGGGGACAAGGTTTTCGCAGCGGTACGACAGTAGTTTCGGGCTTTGTCCGGAGTGGATGAGCAACCGGAAATGGATCTGTTCCACAGAGTTCATGCATTGGTAGCGCGACGCCCTGGAGTGTGCGCCTCGCGCGCCCCCCGTGCAGACCAATGCGCCGAATGCGATCTCATCAATAGGCCGAACGGATGCCCAATAGTCCACTTGACCCACTGTCATGGCGACCTCGAAGGCTACGCTTCACGCCTGTGAAGGCAATCCGCAGATTCACCGTCCGCACCGTCCTGCCCGAACAACTCCAGCCGTTGCACGAGCTGGCCCTCAACCTGCGCTGGTCCTGGCACCCCGAGACCAGGGACCTCTTCCGGTCCGTGGACCCGGAGGTCTGGGCGGCGACCGGGGAGGACCCGGTGCGGCTGCTCGGGGAGGTCCCGGCCGCCCGGCTCGCCGCGCTCGCCGCCGACCGGCGGTTCCTGCGCAGACTCGGCGACCTCGCCGACGACCTGCGCGAGTACCTCACCGGGCCGCGCTGGTACCAGACCCAGCTGGAGGCCGGGGCCACCCCGCCGCCCGCCGCGATCGCCTACTTCTCGCCCGAGTACGGCATCGCCGCCACGCTGCCCCAGTACTCCGGCGGCCTCGGCATCCTGGCCGGCGACCACCTCAAGGCGGCCAGCGACCTCGGCGTGCCGATCATCGGCGTCGGGCTGTTCTACCGGCACGGCTACTTCCGCCAGTCGCTCAACCGGGACGGCTGGCAGCAGGAGCGCTACCCGCTGCTGGACCCGGACGAGCTCGCCGTCAGCCTGCTCCGCGAGCCCGACGGCACCCCCTGCCGGGTCGACCTCGCCCTGCCCGGCGGCCGCACCCTGGCCGCCCACATCTGGAAGGCGCAGGTCGGGCGGGTCCCGCTGCTGCTGCTCGACTCCGACATCGAGGCCAACTCGCCCGCCGAACGGGAGGTGACCGACCGGCTCTACGGCGGCGGCAGCGAGCACCGGCTGCTCCAGGAGATGCTGCTCGGCATCGGCGGCGTCCGGGCCGTGCGCGCCTACTGCCGGCTCACCGGGCACCCGGCCCCCGAGGTCTTCCACACCAACGAGGGCCACGCCGGCTTCCTCGGCGTCGAACGGATCCGCGAGCTCGTCGCCGCCGGCCCAGCCGAAACCGGCACAGCGGGCCTGGACTTCGCCGCCGCCCTGGAGTCCGTCCGGGCCGGCACCCTGTTCACCACCCACACCCCCGTCCCGGCCGGCATCGACCGCTTCGACCGCGAGCTGGTCGCCCGCCACTTCGGCGGCGACGTCGCGCTGCCCGGCGTCCCGGTCGAGTCGGTGCTCGGGCTCGGCGCCGAGACCTGGCACGGTGGGGACCCGAAGCTGTTCAACATGGCCGCCATGGGCCTGCGGCTCGCCCAGCGCGCCAACGGGGTCTCCACCCTGCACGGCGAGGTCAGCCGCTCGATGTTCAACGGCCTCTGGCCCGGCTTCGACCCCGCCGAGGTGCCGATCACCTCGGTCACCAACGGCGTCCACGCCGCCACCTGGATCGACCCGGCCGTGGTCCGCCTCGGCGCCGCCGAGATCGGCGCCGACCGCGCCGAGGAGGCGATGACCACCGGCGAGACCCAGCGCTGGACCGGCCTGGAGCGGATCGGCAACACCGAGATCTGGGACCTGCGCCGCAGCCTGCGGGTCCAGCTGGTGGACGAGGCCCGCCGCCGGCTGCGCGCCTCCTGGCGCCAGCGCGGGGCCGGCGAGGCCGAACTCGGCTGGGTCTCCTCGGTGCTCGACCCCGACGTGCTCACCATCGGCTTCGCCCGCCGGGTGCCCTCGTACAAGCGGCTCACCCTGATGCTGCGCGACCCGGACCGGCTGCGCGCCCTGCTGCTGCACCCCACCCGGCCGGTGCAGATCGTGGTGGCCGGCAAGGCCCACCCGGCCGACGACGGCGGCAAGCGGCTGATCCAGCAGATGGTCGCCTTCGCCGACGACCCGACGGTGCGGCACCGGATCGTCTTCCTGCCGGACTACGACATGGCGATGGCCCGGCACCTCTACCCGGGCTGCGACGTCTGGCTGAACAACCCGCTGCGCCCGCTGGAGGCCTGCGGCACCTCCGGGATGAAGGCCGCGCTCAACGGCGGCCTCAACCTGTCCGTCCTGGACGGCTGGTGGGACGAGTGGTACGACGGCCAGAACGGCTGGGCGATCCCCACCGCCGACGAGGCCGCCGGCGTGCTCGACCCGGAGAGCAGCGAGGCCGAGCGGCGCGACGACATCGAGGCCGCCGCGCTGTACGACCTGATCGAGGGGCAGGTCGCCGGCCGGTTCTACGACCGGGGCACCGACGGGCTGCCGCACCGCTGGATCGCCATGGTCCGGCACACCCTGGTCACTCTCGGCCCCAAGGTGCTGGCCGGGCGGATGGTGCGCGAGTACGTCGAGCGGCTGTACGCCCCGGCGGCGCTGGCCGAGCGGGAGCTGAGGGCGGAGCTCCCGCCCCGTGCCGAAGGGAGCGTCGGCGTCGGGTCCGAGCGCCCGGAGGCGAGCGGGCGGTTCACAGCCGCCCGTGAGCTGGCGCTGTGGAAGGCGAAGGTCCGGGACGGCTGGCCGGCCGTGCGGGTCGAGCACGTCGAGGCCGACTGCCCGGCCGAGGCCCAGGAGCTGGGCAGCTCGCTGGCGCTGCGGGTGCAGGTCGCGCTCGGGGCGCTGGAGCCGGGCGACGTCGAGGTGCAGGCGGTCTCCGGCCGGGTGGACGAGACCGACGGCATCTCGGACGCCTCGGTGCTCGCCCTCAAGCCGGTCGGCGGTCCGGACCTGGACGGCCGCACCCGCTACGAGGGCTCGCTGGAGCTCGGCCGCACCGGCCCGTTCGGTTACACCGTCCGGGTGCTGCCCGCCCACCCCCGACTGGCCTCCCCGGCCGAGCTGGGGCTGGTCGCCCTCCCGGCGGAGTCGGCGGGGATGGACGCGGGGCTGCTGCGCTGACACCCGCGGGCGCTGACACCGTCCGCTGCGGCTGCCGTCCGGTGTGCTACGGACGGCGGCCGTCCGCTTGCCCTGGGTGTCGGGCGAGGGGAGCGTGGTGGTCATGACGCGAACCCTGCGGACTGCCGCCCTGGCCGCGTTCTCGGTGCTCCTTGCGGCGTGGCCGGCCCAGGCGGCCACCGCCCCCCTCGCGGCGCCACCGGCGACCGCGCGGCTGTCCGTCGAACTCTGCCCGCCGCAGGACCCGGTGGTCCCGGGCGAGGACGGGATCCTGGAGGTGAAGGTCACCAACCGGGGCCCGGCCGCCACCAGCGACGAGACCCTGGTGGTCGTGCACTTCCCGTCGCCGGGCGTGGTGGAGTCGGCGGACCCGCCGGTCACCCTTACCTACTTCGGCACCGGCAGCTCGTACCGGGTCCCGGCCGGGCTGGCGCCGGGGGCGAGCTCGGTCGAGCGGCTGTCGCTGCACGTCGCGCCGATCACCTTGCCGTTCACCACCGTCAGCGGTGACGTCCAGGCCTTCTACCCGGGTGACCCGGACCAGTCCGGCCACACCACCCCGTACAGCTTCACCACCGCCGACACCAGGGCGCACTTCATGGTCGGGGCCTCCTCCGCCTGGGAGGCCGGGCACCCCGTCCCACAGCCGGGCGACCTCACCGGCAAGCCCGGGGCGACCGTCGACCTGCCGCTGTGGGCGTACAACGCCGGTCCGTCGTACTCGCGGCACCCGATCGACGTACGGATCACGGTGCCCGAGCACACCACGCTGACCGGCACGCCGCCGTACGGCTGCACCGTCACCTCGCCGCGCGCGCTGACCTGCCACTACGCGGAGGGGCCGCGCTACCACGACGCGGTCTTCATCGACCCGGCCGTGATGATCGACTCCTCGACGGCCGCCGGGCAGGTGCTGCCGGGCGGGACGCTGGACGTGGCCGGGCAGGAGGACTGCCCCTCGCCGGACCGGCACACCGACTTCGCGGTGACGGTGGACTGACCCGGCCGCAGGAGCCGAGCGGCCCGGCCGGGTGCGTGACGGCGCACCCGGCCGGGCACAACTGTGGACCTCCTAGACGAGGCTGTCCCGCCAGGCCCGGTGGAGGGCGGCGAAGCGGCCGGAGCCGTCGATCAGGTCCCGCGGGGAGCCGTCCTCGACGATCCGGCCCTGGTCCATCACCAGGACGCGGTCGGCGATCTCCACCGTGGAGAGCCGGTGCGCGATGATCACCGCCGTCCGGCCGGCCAGCACGGTGCGCATCGCCCGCTGGACCGCCTGCTCGCCGGGGACGTCCAGGGAGCTGGTGGCCTCGTCCAGGATCAGCACGGCCGGGTCGGCCAGCAGGGCGCGGGCGAAGGCGACCAGCTGGCGCTGGCCGGCGGAGATCCGGCCGCCGCGCTTGCGCACGTCGGTGTCGAAGCCGTCCGGGAGCGCGGTGATGAACGCGTGGGCGCCGATGTCGCGGGCGGCCTGCTCGACCTGCGCGCGGGTGGCGCCGGGGCGGCCGATCGCGATGTTCTCCGCGACGGTGCCGGAGAACAGGAAGGACTCCTGGGTCACCATCACCACTGCGCGCCGCAGCTCGGGGGTGGCGAGGTCGCGCAGGTCCACCCCGTCCAGCCGGATCCGGCCGTCGGTGGGGTCGTAGAAGCGGGCCAGCAGCTTGGCGACCGTTGACTTGCCCGCGCCGGTCGCCCCGACCACCGCGACCGTCTGCCCGGCCGGGATCAGCAGGTCGAAGGGCGGCAGCACCTCCTTGCCGGTGCGGTAGGCGAAGCGGGTCCGCTCGAAGGAGACCTCGCGGGCTGTGACTCGCCCGCTCGCCTCCGGGCGCTCGGACCCGGCGCCGACGCTCTTCGCTCCGGCACTCCCTCCTTCGTCGGTCGCTGGTCGCTCCTCGCTTTCGGCACCGGCGCGCCCTTCGGCTCGGGGCGGGATTCGCCCGCTCGCCTCCGGGCGCTCCGACCCGGCGCCGACGCTCTTCGCTCCGGCACTCCCTCCTTCGGCGCGGGGCGGTGGCGGCAGCTGTACGGGCGCGGTCGGCTCGGCGACGGTCGGCTCGTGGGCCAGCAGGCCGGCGATCTTCTCCAGCGCCGCGGCGGCGGCCTGGTAGCTGTTCAGGAACATCGCCAGCTGGTCGATCGGGTCGAACAGGCGGCGCAGGTAGAGCACGAAGGCGGTGAGCACGCCCAGCTCCAGCGCGTCGTCCACCACCAGGTAGGCCCCGAACAGCACGATGCCGGTGGTCCAGAGGTTGGCGGTGGCGCGGGAGAGGCCGACGTAGCGGGCCAGTTCCAGGAAGCCCTCCGCGTTGGCCGTGGAGGACTGCGAGTTGACCACGGCGAAGGCGGCGTCGTTGGCCTTCTCGCGGCGGAAGGCCTGCACCGGGCGGATGCCGTTCATGGTCTCGGTGAAGCGCACGATCATCGAGGCCGCGGCGGTCCGTGAGCGGCGGTAGACCCGGCGGGAGCGGGTGCGGAAGGACCGGGCGACCAGGGCCAGCGGCAGGAAGGCGAGCAGCGAGGCCAGGCCGAGCCGCCAGTCCAGTACCACCAGCAGCACCGAGATGTAACAGACCGACAGGAAGACGGCCAGCAGCTCCTGGAGCCCTTCGGAGAGCAGCTCGCGCAGCGCGTCGATGTCGCTGGTGGCGCGGGAGATGATCCGGCCCGAGGTGTAGCGCTCGTGGAAGTCCAGGCTGAGCCGCTGGGCGTGCCGGAAGATCCGGCCGCGCAGCTCCAGCAGGACGTCCTGGTTGACCCGGGCGCTGATCTTGATGAACGCCCACTGCAGCAGCGGGCTGAGCAGGGCGCAACACAGGTAGCCGGCCACCACCGCGACCAGCGGGCCGGAGTCGTGCTCGCGCAGTGCCGGGATGCCGCGGTCCATCGCCACCGCGACCAGCAGCGGGCCGGACTGCAGCGCGGCCTGCTGGACCAGGATCACCACCATCGCGACGGCGATCCGGGCCCGGTGCGGGCCGAGCAGCGAGCGCAGCAGTGCCCTCGGCGCGCCGGGCGGGACGGGGATGTCCTCTTCGTCGGCCGGGGGCGGGGGCAGCTCCTCCTCGACCGGCTCGACCGGTTCGACCGGCTCGACCGGTTCGGGCTGGGAGGGCTGGGCGGACTGGACGGTGGTGGTCATCGGGCGGGCTCCCTTTCCGGGACGAAGGGGCCGTCCGACCCGAGGGCGGCCTCGCCCGACATCAGTTCGCGGTAGTGCGCGCAGTCGCGCAGCAGTTCCTGGTGGGTGCCGACGGCTTCGATCCGGCCGTCCGCGAGCACCGCGACCCGGTCGGCGAGCAGCACGGTGCTCGGGCGGTGGGCGACCACCAGGGCGGTGGTGGAGCCGAGCACCTCGCGCAGCGCCCGTTCGACCAGGGCCTCGGTGTGCACGTCGAGGGCGGAGAGGGGGTCGTCCAGCACCAGGAAGGCCGGGCCGCCGATCACCGCGCGCGCCAGCGCGAGGCGCTGGCGCTGGCCGCCGGACAGGCTCAGGCCCTGCTCGCCGACCTCGGTCTCCACCCCGGCCGGGAGCTGGTCGACGAAGCCGGCCTGGGCGGTGGCGAGGGCCGAGAGCAGCTGCCGCTCGTCCGCGCCGGGGGCGCCCATCAGCACGTTCTCCCGGACGGTGGCGGAGAACAGAGTGGGCTCCTCGAAGGCCACCGCGACCAGTTCGCGCAGCTTCTCCCGCGGCAGCTCGCGGATGTCCCGGCTGTCCAGGGTGATGGTGCCGGCGGTGGCCTCGTACAGCCGGGGGAGCAGCGTGGTGAGTGTGGTCTTGCCGCTGCCGGTGGCGCCGACCAGGGCCATCGTCTCGCCGCTGCGGACGTGCAGGTCGATGCCGGCCAGCAGGTCGGGGCTGTCGGCGGGGGCGTCGGGGTAGCGGAAGCGGACGCCGGTGAAGCGGATGCCGTCCGGGGCGCCGAGGCGGGTGGCGGTGCCCCGGTCCTCGGTCTCGGGTTCGTCCAGGACCTCGAAGAAGCGGTCGGTGGCGGTGGCGGCCTCGTTGGCGTAGGCGAGCAGCCAGCCGATCGACTCGACCGGCCAGCGCAGCGCGAGCGCGGTGGAGAGGAAGGCGACCAGGGTGCCGGCGCTCAGCTCGTCATGGGCGACCAGGTAGGCGCCGACGGCCAGGGCGCAGCCGAGGGCGATCTCCGGCAGGCCGACGATCACCGCCCACAGGTTGGCGAGCAGGTGGGCCTTGCGCAGTTCGGTATGGCGCAGCCGGTGTGACTGTTCGCGGAAGTGCTCGGCCATCGAGCGGTGGCGGCCGAAGGCCTTGAGGATGCGGATGCCGAGGATGGACTCCTCGACCACGGTGGCGAGGTCGCCGTTCTGGTCCTGGGCGAGCCGGGCGGCGCCGGAGTAGCCGGACTCGAAGCGCCGGGTGAGTACGAACAGCGGCACGGAGGGCAGCAGGGCGATCAGGGCGAGCCGCCAGTCCTGGGTGAACATCAGCACCGTGCCGGCCAGGAGTGTCACCGAGTTGACGACCAGGAACACCAGCGGGAAGGCCAGGAAGATCCGCATGGCGTTCATGTCGGTGGTGGCCCGGGAGAGCAGCTGGCCGGAGCCCCAGCGGTCGTGGAAGGAGACCGGCAGCCGCTGGAGCTTGGCGTAGAGGTCCCCGCGCATGGCGGCCTCCAGCCGGCCCAGCGGGCGGGAGAGGACCACCCGGCGGGTGTAGAACAGTGCGGCCTCGACCATGCCGAGGAGCAGCAGCAGGCCGACCGGCGGCCAGAGGCCGGCCAGGTCGTGTGAGGCGAGCGGGCCGTCGACGATCCGGCCGAGCACCATCGGGACGGCGAGGGTGCTGAGCATGGCGAGCGAGGCGGCCGACACCGAGACGGCGAGGCGGCCGCGCACGGCCCGGGCGTAGGGCCACAGGCGCAGCAGGGAGCGGACCGTGGAGCGGTGGCTCCCGGTCGCGGGGGCGTCGTCTTGTCTGTTCTCGGCCATCGCGGTGAGGGTAGGCAGAGAGCCCGTCACTTCTCATCCGGTTTTTCGCCCCTGTCGGTGGTACCCGGCGAGAACCGGCCATCCGGACGGCGGGGTGCGGGCGGAGCTCGGGGTGTGCGACACCGTTCGTGCAGGGAGGAGTGCGCCGCGCGCCTCTTGCGAGCCCCTGCCGATCGGCCGAGAGGGCGAGTACGAGCTGCCCACCGCCTTCGTGGACTACGAGCTGGAGCCGCGCGAGTACGAGCTGAGCGTCGCGCAGACCGTCCTCAAGGTCCACACCCGGGTCGCGGACCTCTACAACAAGCCGATGAACCAGACCGAGGAGCAGCTGCGGCTGACCATCGAGGCGCTGCGCGAGCGGCAGGAGCACGAGCTCATCAACAACCCGGAGTTCGGCCTGCTCGGCAACGCCGACTTCGACCAGCGGATCCAGACCCACGCGGGCGCGCCCACCCCGGACGAGTCAGCGCCTACTACTCGGCGGCGGTGCTGGTGCCGGACGCGATCGGCATCCTGGAGAACGTCGAGGTCGGTCACGCCCTGGCCTGATCACCCCACGTGGGCGGGCGCCCGCAGCAGCTGCAGCGAGCGCCCGCCCAGCACCACCGCGCCCCGCGGGTACGGCTCGCCCGTGCCCGCGGCGGCCGTGTCCACCACCGTCTCGTACGCGGCCTCCGGGGCCGCCCAGGGCTCCCCGGGCAGGGTGAACACCACCGGTTCGCGGCCCGCGTTGAGCAGCAGCAGGAAGCTGTCGTCCCTGGCTGGCCGGCCGGCGCCGTCCCGTTCGGACATCGCGGTGCCGGAGAGCAGCATGCCGAGGCAGGCGGTGGGGGCGAACCAGTCCGCCTCGGTCATCTCCTTGCCGAGCGGGGTGAACCAGGCGAGGTCCGGCTGACCGCCGGGGGCGGCGGCCCGGCCGGAGAAGAACGCCCGTTGGCGCAGCACCGGGTGGGCGCGGCGCAGCCGGATCAGCCGGGCGGTCAGGTCGCACAGCTCGCGCCAGCCGGGCTGCTCCAGCAGCGACCAGTCGAGCCAACTGACCTCGCCGTCCTGGCAGTAGGCGTTGTTGTTGCCGCCCTGGGTGCGGCCGAGCTCGTCCCCGGCGGTGATCATCGGGACGCCGGCGGAGAGCAGCACCGTGGCCGTCAGGTTGCGCATTTGGCGCAGCCGCAGCGCGTTGACCGCGGGGTCGGTGGTCTCGCCCTCGGCGCCGTGGTTCCAGGAGCGGTTGTCGTCGGTGCCGTCCCGGTTGGCCTCGCCGTTGGCCTCGTTGTGCTTGCGGTCGTAGGAGACGAGGTCGCGCAGGGTGAAACCGTCGTGCGCGGTCACGTAGTTGACGGAGGCGTACGGGCGGCGGCCGCCGCGCTGGTAGAGGTCGGAGGAGCCGGAGAGCCGGTACCCGAGTTCGCGCACGTCCGGGCGGGCGCCGCGCCAGAAGTCCCGTACGGTGTCGCGGTACTTGTCGTTCCACTCGGCCCACAACGGGGGGAAGCCGCCGACCTGGTAGCCGCCCGGGCCGACGTCCCAGGGCTCGGCGATCAGCTTCACCCGGCTGAGCACGGGATCCTGGGAGACGGCGGCGAGGAAGGGGTGCTCCATGTCGACCCCGTCCGTGCCCCGGGCCAGGGCGGCCGCGAGGTCGAAGCGGAAGCCGTCCACGCCCATCTCGGTGACCCAGTAGCGCAGTGCGTCGGTGATCAGCCGGATCACCTGCGGGCGGCGGGTGTCCAGGGTGTTGCCGCAGCCGGTGTAGTCGGCGTAGCCGCGCGGGCGGTGCGGGGCCAGGCGGTAGTAGGCGGCGTTGTCGATGCCGCGCAGCGAGAGCGCCGGGCCGAGCTCGGCGCCCTCGGCGGTGTGGTTGAACACCACGTCGAGGATCACCTCGATCCCGGCGGCGTGCAGGGCGCGGACCATTCGCTTGAACTCGCCGACCTGGCCGCCGCGCGAGCCGGAGGCGGAGTAGCCGGCGTGCGGGGCGAAGTAGCCGATCGTGTTGTAGCCCCAGTAGTTGACCAGGCCGCGGGCCTGTAGGTGGTCCTCGCTGGCGTACTGGTGCACCGGCAGCAGCTCGACGGCGGTGACGCCGAGGCGGGTGAGGTGGGCGATCGCGGCGGGGTGGGCCAGGCCGGCGTAGGTGCCGCGCAGGTGGGGCGGGATGTCGGGGTGGCGCATGGTGAAGCCGCGGACGTGGAGCTCATAGAGCACCGTCTCGGCCCACGGGGTCTTCGGGCGGTGGTCGTCGTACCAGTCGTCGTCATCGTGGACGACCACGGATCTGGGCACGTAGGGGGCGGAGTCGCGGTTGTCCCGGACGGTGTCGGCGACGTCGGCCTCCGGCCAGTTGCGGACGGCGGAGCAGGCGGCGTCGTGCGCGGTGTAACAGCCGTCGACGGCGCGGGCGTACGGGTCGAGCAGCAGCTTCGCCGGGTTCCAGCGCGCGCCGGTCCACGGGTCCCAGCGGCCGTGCACCCGGAAGCCGTAGCGGGTGCCGGGGTGTACGCCGGGCAGGAAGCCGTGCCAGATCTGGAAGTCCTGCTCGGTCAGGCGGTGCCGGCTCTCCCGGCCGTCCTCGTCGAACAGGCACAGGTCGACGGCCTCGGCGCCGGCCGCCCAGAGCGCGAAGTTGGTGCCCGTGCCGCCGAGTTGATCGGTCCGGAAGCGGGCGCCGAGCGGCTGCCAGCTGCCGGGCCACGGTGGCTCGGTCTGGCGCGGGCCGCCGTCCCGCCGTACCCCGGCTTCCAGCTCCTGCCCTGACGCCATGGCCGTCCCTCCCTGAACGGGGTGTCCCGGAACCCGTTCACCTTCTCTTTCCCGGATTGCGGGGGGAGGAAGCCGCTGAACGGGGGCTTACCGGCGGATGGCGGGGTGGGGGTGTCTCTGTGCGGGGTGTCTGTTGCGTGGGGGTGTCTGTTGTGGGGGTGGCTTTCGGGAGGGTGGGTGGCCGGGGGTGGCTCCGGGGGTGGCCGCTCCGGGGGCTGGGTGATTTTCGGACTGCCCATTCTGTTGGGTGGGGCGTTGGGTGCGGTGGCAGTCTGAAAATCACCCGTCACGCCCCTCTCCGGGCCGCCCCCTGTGCCGCCCCCTTCCGCAGCGCGTCCCTCTCGCTGGAGGGGAGGTGCGGGGTGGGTGGGGGGTTGCTGGGGGTGGGTTGGTGCTGGGGGTGGGGGTGGGGGTGGGTTCTGGGGCGGGGGCGCGGGGGGGGGGCCGCGCCCCCATCTGGTTGTTCCGGGGGGTGGGGGTGTTCCGGGGGGGACGGTGCAGGGTTTTAGGGGCGGTGGTAGG